>DATEHU010000016.1 GCA_035279405.1 Gammaproteobacteria bacterium | reverse complement strand
CAGCTACGTGCTCAGCTTCGTCTACGTCGGCATCTACTGGAACAACCACCACCACATGTTCCACGCGGTGCACCACGTGAACGGCGCGACCCTGTGGGCGAACCTGCACCTGCTGTTCTGGCTGTCGCTGGTGCCTTTCGTGACGGGGTGGATGGACGAGACGCATTTCGCGCCGCTGCAGGTCGCGGCGTATGGATCGGTGCTGCTGCTTGCCGCGTGCGCCTACACCATCCTCGCCAAAGTGCTGGTCGCCGGGCACGGCAGGGATTCTCTTGTCGCGAAGGCGCTGGGGTCGGATTTCAAGGGAAAAGTCTCGCTCGCCATCTATGTCATCGCGGTCCCGCTCGCCTTGTGGCAGCCGTGGGCCGCGGCGACGCTGTACGCCGCGGTGGCCGCGATCTGGCTGGTCCCGGACCGGCGCTTCGAGAAGCTGCTGGAGGAGAAACGCAGGGAGCCATCTTGACCCGGGCGGCGCCGGAGTCCCGCACCGCGTTCCGGGGTGTAAGATTCGCCGGCATGAGCGATCTGTACGACTTTTCGGCGACGACCCTCGGCGGGGGAAGCAAGAGCCTCGCGGACTACCGCGGCAAGGTAGTGCTGGTGGTGAATACCGCGAGCGAATGCGGGTTCACGCCGCAGTACGAGGGCCTGGAAGCGCTCAACCGGAAATACCGGGGCCGGGGCCTGGAGGTGCTGGGCTTTCCCTGCAACCAGTTCGGCGCCCAGATCCTGCGTGTCCTGCTGCGCGACGTGCTGGGGTTTTGCTCACTTTCAGAAACGACCCAGGAGCTTTCGCACCTGGCGGACGCGATTCTGGATGTGAGCTACAAGCGCATCCGCGAGGAATTCATCGAGCGCCACGGCGTGCCCCGTTATCTCGACGCGCAGGGGCAATCGCAAGAGTGCGGCATGTCGGTGATCGCGCTCGGCAAGCTGGGCGGCAACGAGCTCAACTACAGTTCCGACATCGACCTGATGTTCGTTTACGAGGCGAACGGCGAGACCGACGGCGAGAACCGCATCTCCAACAAAGAGTTTTATAAGAAAGTCGCCAACCAGCTCACCGAGCTTCTCTCCACCTACACTGCCGAGGGCCTGTGTTATCGCGTGGATTTGCGCTTGCGGCCGGACGGGAGCCTGGGCGAGATCTGCATTTCGCTGGACGGCGCCAAGAGCTATTATCAGACGCGCGCGCGCGACTGGGAACTGCAGATGCTGATCAAGGCGCGGGTGGCGGCGGGCGATCCCGAGGCCGGCCGCGAGCTATTGCGCAGCGTGGAGCTGCAGATTTATTCGACCACGCTCGATTTTTCAGCGGTGGAGGCGGTGTCGGTTACGCGCGAGCGCATCAGCGAGAAGCTGAACCGCCGCAGGCTTCACAAGGATGCTTTCGACATCAAGCTGGCGCCGGGCGGAATCCGAGACATCGAGTTTCTGGTGCAGTGTCTGCAGCGCTTGCATGGCGGCCAGGTCCCCTGGGTGCGGCACGGCGGGACGGTGCTGGCGCTGGCGCGCTTGAGCGACAAAGATCTGCTTTCCGCGGCCGAGTACGCGCGGCTGGTTTCCGCTTACCGTTTTCTCCGCAATCTGGAACATCGGCTGCAATTCAACGAGGACCGCCAGACGCATCGCATGCCGACGGCGCCGCACGAGTTGGACATTCTGGCGCGGAAAATGCCGGTGGCGCAGCTTGGCAGCGCGCCC
>DATEHU010000015.1 GCA_035279405.1 Gammaproteobacteria bacterium | reverse complement strand
CGCATCGCCGGCGCCCTCGGCGTCCTGCCGGGCCAGCCGCGCCATGATCGCAGCCCGAGCCCGCGCGCGGGTGTCGTCGTCGATGTTGACGTGCCCGCCCTCGTCGAACCGCCTCGCCTTCTTGCCGAAGGGGAGCCCGTGCTCCTTCTTCTCGGCCTTGATCATGCTCGGCGGGGCGCCCTTCTTCTGCATGAAGGACAGTTCCTTCTTGACGTGTTCGGGCGGCGGTTCGCGAAGCGCGCCGCCGGCGGCAAAGCAGTGGTCTTTCCTGCGCATGACTGCTCCTTAGACAAAGGACCGAACGGGCTGCCGGCTGGCCGACAGCTTGACGTTCGTGAAAGTGTAGTTGCCAGCGGCCCCAAACGCGCGCACCTCGAACACGGCATTGCCCGTCGTGCGCAGCAGCCCGCTCAGGGTGAACCCGATCACGTTGCCTGGGCCCGCCGTCGAGACTGCGACGCTGAACGGCGTAGCCGATCCGTTGTGGAACAGGATGAGGCTGATGTCGCTGCCGTTGGGCCCGCTGACGTTGCCGCTTGCCGTCACGACATCCTCGATGACCGGCGCGCCGGCGGTGTGCTCGATGGTGCCGTTCGGCAGGTCCGCGGTGTAGAAGCCCGGCGTGTCCAGCACTACGCTGTTGAACGGCGCCAGCGCCTGCGGCGCGGCGTTCAGCGCGATCGGCAGCGAGTTGAGCGCGATCATGCTGTGCGCCGGCTGCACCGTGTCGAGCATGTCGAGGATCAGGTTGCGCAAGTCAGCAGCCGTGATGGCCTGCGTGGTGTTGTCAGCCAACACCACGTCGGCTTCATCGCGCAGAGCGTCGATGGATTTGATGGTCATGCGAAGGCCCCTTGGTCAAATGCGATGTCGAAGGCGTGCGTAGTTGCAGCGGCGGTGCCCGATAGCGCGTGTAGTTGCGTGTCCGTCAAGCGCGTATTCCAGTACGTCACAGATCGCATCCAGCCGCCGATATGCCCACCAGTACCGTGTAGCGAGCCGAACCAGATACGGCTCAAGTTGACCGGCAACACTACGTTTGTATCCTTGATACCTAGCTGACCAGCGACAGCAAAGTTGCAGTCGTTAGCTTTGTAGCCAAACACGCTACTGACATAGGCCGTAGGCACGCGTGCCACGTTTAGCGGGAAAAACGCTTCCTGCAAACTGCTGCTCGCTATTGCTGCGTCTACAACTGTCGGCGACACGCGCTCAGTAAGCACGTTGGCAGCAGAGCCATCCGTAAAGGCTAGAACGTAATGCGAGCCTGCAGCGGGCGCCGCCCATGTAGCCTGAACAGTACCCTCTACCGGGTTAAACCACGGGGTGAAGTTGGCACTGGATACGACAACTTGGTCGAACGTCCGCGTCACGGAGCCGGCGTCCACCGTCTTGAGAACCGACGAGGGGTACTCGCCCTTCTCAAGTTGCGGCAGACCGATGCGCACGGTGAAGTTGATCTGCACGCCGCTTACGATCGTGAGGAACATCCCGCCCGTCACAGAGGTGGCAAGATCGTTCGTCACCTTGTTCGAGACACCAACGCGGTTTGCCGCAAGCGGCCCTACGCCAAGCGGGACCGTAGCATTGGGTAAATTGCCTATCGAAGCCCCTGTCGAATCGCGCATGGTTATAACCATGCGCGGGTTCGATACGCCTGTTAGATCACCGCCTACCAGCGTGTAGTACGCAAAGAAGCTCCACCAATCATCGCGCACCGTCGTGGCTATTCCCGCAGGCATGAAACCGCCGACCAGTGCGAGCGATGTTCCTGAAGATAGCCCCGAGAACTTGATGTCTATGTAGTCGATACCATTCTCAGATGACACCGCCACGATCTCGCGTGTCAGCCCGATCTGCGGATTGGTGACTGTCCAACCTGTTGGCTGTGTCCCTGGCGCACCGGGCACGGCTCCGACCATCGTGTTGTTGGGTATGAAGTTCGTCCGCGTCTCTTCGATCAGCAAACCCAACGGGTCGTGCGTCAGCGGGTGGTGGTCGAACCGCGGTGCGTGGTTCGCTGCTGACTGCAGCACCCCCGTGTTGTCGAAATAGTTCCCCGGCGACGGCCGCGTGACGGCGATCTCAGGCGACAGTACAGGCCCCGTGAGGACATACCTCCGAGTCGCCGTAGGAACCGTCACGGCCGGCGGCGTAGCACCGGCCGATATGGCTTGCAACTGCGCGTCTGGCATGCGCACGGGCCAGTAGCGGAACTGCTTGATGTGGCTACATGTCACCTGCAGTCCACCCAACGCACTAAAGTACATTTGCGTAATTGCCGGCGGGACCGTACCTAGCGTGTCGGGTACCGCTACACCGCCATCGGCCGTGTACGCGAAGTCATCCTTCTTGTACGCCGCGGCGATGGAAGAAAACACGCCGAGCGCCAGCGGGTAGCTGCTGAGCGCCACCTGCGTACCAGCAACCGTAACGACACCAAGGCGCGATAGTGCCGAGTCGTTGTTACGCGAGATAGTGATCGATTCGGTCGTCGTAGCGTTGCTGAACCCGAGCAAGCGCGGGAACTGCCCAGCGAGGCTGTTGAACGTGCTGACGGTTAGCTGCACCGTACCTTCAGACTGGTTGTACCACGCGCTCAAATCCGCGCCGGTGACACCTGCGACATCTGCGGACCTCGACGCCGCCGCATTTGTTGTCTTGATGGCCGACGTAGCGAAGCCGCCGAGTTCCAGTTGCGGAAGGCCGATACGCAGCGTGAAATCCGTGAAGGCATCGGGAGTAACACCGATACGGAACCGAAGCTGCGCGAACGCTGTTGTAGCACCCGTCAGTTTTGCTGGAAGCACGATCCTACTGGCCGCCAACTTGCCGACGACAGGCGTGAACGCAAGCACCTGATTAGCCGTATTCGTGCTGCCGTTCGCGGCGTACTCCGAAATGTGCAGCGCAGGCGCAACGGGCGACCCCACATCCTCGATCAGCGTAACGTAGCTGGACGCGGTCCAGACTTGATTTTGGCTAGCGGAGACAGTCAGCCCGTTCGTGCAGCCGACAGCTACGAAATTACCTACAGGCGTGCCCGAAAACCGCATATCGATGTACGCGATACCGTCTTCCGTCCCGACACTAACCGTGTTGTACGTCATACCCGTACCGACGGTCATGACCCAACCCACGGGTATGGCGATCGGCGTACCTGCGCCAACCATCGTGTTGTTGGGAATGCTGTTCGTGCGTGCTTCCTCGATCAGCAGTCCGAGAGGTTCCAGCGTCACCGGGTCATAGTCGAAGCGTGGCACATCAGTCGCGGCGACCTGTAGCGTCCCATTGCTGTCGAAGTACGTCGCCGGCCCGTTCGGACTGCGCGTGAAGGCTACAGCGGGCGGTAGCAGCGGGCCCATCAAGTTGTAGTCGACCGTAGCGGGCGGAACAACCACCGCCGGCACCGTGTCCGGTGTGCTGATCGTCAGCAACTGCGCGTCCGGCAGGCGCGCATTCCAGTAGCGTACGGCGCTCAGCCAACCATTCAGCACCCCGGTGCCGTTGATGTTGCCGAGCCCGAGCTGCTGAATAACCAGCGGCGGCGTGCCGAGCCCGTCAGCCACACCCAGTGCGCCGTTGTACGCCGCGTTGAAGTCGTTCTGTGCGTACGTCAGCGCGCCTGCGTTCCGCGATTCCGGCACCGAGACGGGGCCGATACTGATGAACGCCTGCGCGCCTCCGGCGGTGGTCTGAACGACAGACCCTATACCTCCTGTTGTTGTACGCTGGTAGACCGCATCCGCAGTAGTGCTTCCGACAGCCGCGTAAATATAGTTATTGCCGCTACTGACATACTTCGGGATGTATTGCGTCGCAAACGTACCTGCGTTCTGGTTGTACCACGAGCTGAAGTTGGTGCCGGTTACACTGACAATGTCGGCGTTACGCGGCACCACGCCAGCATCGACCGTCTTTATCGGCGACGTAGCGAACGCACCTTTCTCAAGTTGCGGAAGACCGATGCGTACTGTGAAGTTGATATTGCTACCGCTGGTGTAACTAAAGAAAAGCTGCAGCCGCACACCCGTAGTCGTCGCCGGACACGGCTCGGTCGTTATCTTGAATCGGCTGGCCGCCAGCGACACTGCGGTCGGAATGACTATGTTCCCTACCGCGTCGGCTGTAATACCACCCCCAGAGTTCAACGAGGCTATGTGGATGCGCTGAGACGTCACGCCCGTAAAGTCGCCTGCAACACGCCGAACGAAAAACGTCCCGGTCCACACCTCCCCCGGCACCGCCACTATTGGCGGTGTCGCCACCATGAAGCGTATTCCTGCTGATGTGCCTTGCGTGAGCCCGACCACCTGAATATCGACATACGGAACCCCGTTCTCGGTGCCGGTAGCCACGGTGTTGAACGCGAGTCCGGTACCTACGAAGTGCCACCCTGTTGGCGGTGTTCCCGGCGTACCGGGCACAGCTCCGACCATTGTGTTGTTCGGGATACTATTCGTGCGCGTCTCTTCGATCAGCAGCCCGCGCGGTGCGAGCGTCACGGGGTCATAGTCGAAGCGCGGCGCACCGCTTGCTGCCTCGCGCAAGATGCCGAGGCGATCGAAATAGGTAGCCGGTGTGGCGCGTACGAACGTGACGCCCGCCGGCAGTCCGGGCCCTGTAAGCAGGTACTCCTTCGTGGTCGGCGGCACCAGCGTCGACACGCCTGTAAGCTGCTGTAGCTGCTCGTTGGAGAGCCGGGTAGGCCAGTAGCGGATGTACTGGATATGGCCATTCCAAAACCCGCCCGACAGCGCCCGCCCGATACGCATGATGTTAACCGCAGGCGGCGTACCCGATGTGACCGTTACCGGTGCTATGCCTACGGTACTAGCGGCGAAGCTGTTAGCAGCGTATGCAAGCGCGAGATTGCTCAGTCCGGTCGGAGGATACGTAGGACTCTGCGTCAACGTGGCCTGCGTCACCCCTGCGAGTTGTACAAAGGGGTTCCAACGTGTACCGCCGATAGATGTCCCTAAAGAATACCGCGTACCCGCAACAACGTCATCGTATATGTATAGCGCGTTTCCGTCAGCAAGCGGTGTCACAGGACGTACCGTGCCTACCGCAATAGTGCCTTGCGCCTGATTCCAGAACGAAGTAAATGCGGCTCCAGACATCGTGGCGCCGTCCGCGGCTCGGAGAACCACACCGGCATTCGCGGTCTTGATGACTGAGGTAGCGAAGGCGCCGAGTTCCAATTGCGGGAGGCCGATACGGAGGGTAATGTCAACGCTCTGGGCAATGGTCATACCGGCAATGTCAATCGACAGCGTCACATTACCTGTCGGCTCCACGATCTGGTTTAGTAAACGACTCAAAAGGTATCGCGCAGTGCGTAGTGGCGCCGAGGTAACCGGTAAATTCAGTGAGGTAACTCCTAGCGATGTACCTCCAGACGTGCGCTCAATTATCTGCAGCGCAGGGACCGTCGGACTGCTGACACCGATAAGCCGCACAAACGCACTGCCTGCCCATGTCTGGCCGGATGAGGCTGTCGTTACGTTGCCGAGCATGAAAGTAATCAGCCGGGTAGACGTGACTGCCGACGGCGCACCTGTCAGTTGCAAGTCGATGTAGGCAATGCCATCTTCAACACCAACGCCCACAACCGTACGCGTGAGTCCTGCGCTCGGTGCAGTGGGGGCCCACCCAGTGGGCAGCGTGTTGGTCCCAGCGTCGGCACCAACCATCGTGTTATTCGAGACGCTGTTCGTGCGGCCATCCTCGATCAACAAGCCCAGCGGTCCCAGCGTCACCGGGTTGTAGTCGAAGCGGGGTACATTGTTCGCGGCGTCGGTCAGCACCCCCGCCGAGTTGAAGTAAGTGGCTGGTGAGCTGCGGGAAAACGCGATGTCCGCGGGCAGCGTGGGGCCGAGCAGCGGGTACTCCCGTATCGGCGGGTCCATCGGGTCCGGCAGCGTTGCGATGATGGGCAGTACCTCATTTGGCTGCCGCGAGTCCCAGTAGCGGATGACCTTGACCCAACCATTCAGGTAGTTGACCATCAGCCGGCCTATAGTCATCGTGTTGATGTTCTGCGGAACTTCAGCTTCGCTGTCAGTTAGCAGCACACCGCCATCAGCATACGCAGCACAATCGTTACGCGCGTATACCCCAACGACACTACGCCGCGTATTCAGCGGCATTGGAACAGGTTCCAGCCCTACATCGTTGCCATCACCGACGACGATACCAAAGCGCGCATTTCCGGTTGTAGACGACCGATTCCAGGCAGTGTACTCGGCTGTTGTGTTGTCGAGTGATGCTGCAAATGGGCGCGCAAACGTAGCCGAGTTGTAGGTAGAAAAAACAGCGTGCAACGTACCGTTGAACGCGCTCCAGTACCCCCTGAATGTAGCTGCCGAAACTTCTGCGTTATCAGGGGACCGTATGCCGACCGCTGTACTCGTCTTGATGACTGATGTAGCCAGCACACCCCGCTCAAGCTGCGGAAGACCGATGCGTACAGTGACATCAACCGCAACGCCTGTTTGCGGACGCATATTAAAACGAGCGACGATATGCGTCGTACCCGAGTCTACAGTAGTAGTTAAAACACGGATGCGGTTGGCCGCCAGCCTTCCTGTATACAGTGCGAGTGGCGCTAAGTTAGCTGCGCCGGATACACCAGCAGTGTACTCAATCGTTCCGAAGCTGGGGTTTGAGCCTCCGAAATTGCCAGACAGCTTGATATACGCCGAAGATGTCCACGTCTGATTTACGCCAGCACTCACCGCGTTATTCGCCATGAACGAAACCGAATACGTGCTGCCGGGATTCGGTGTACCTACATAGCGCACATCGACGTAGGGAATACCGTCCTCAACGCCAGTAGCAATCGAACGCGTGATACCGAGCGCACTGCCGGAAACAACCCAACCCGTAGGTGGCGTGTTAGGCCCCGACGCGCCAAGCATCGTGTTATTCGCGATGCTGTTCGTGGCTCCGACCTCTATCAGCAGCCCTAAAGTCTCCAACGTCACAGGGTCGTGGTCGAAACGGGGTGTGCTATCCGCAGCCGTCTGCAGTACGCCAGAAGCGTCGAAGTACGTGGCCGGCGAAGTACGCACCAGCGTGATGTCCGCGGGCAGCGTAGGACCGACGAGTGCGTACTCGCGCGTCGGCGGCGAGAGCACGGCCGGCTTCGGCGTCACGGCGATCAGTTGGTTGTCTGACAACCGCGTGTTCCAGTACTTGAACGCCTTGACCCAGCCACCGAGATGCCCGGATACGCCGCCACCAGAAGCGCCAATGTTGAGCCTGTCCACGCCGGGCGGCAACGGACAACTCGTATCCGTTATGCCCAAAACGCCGTTTGCTGCTTGGTTCGAGTCGTTCAACTTATACGCAAGCGTACTCAATACCTGTGAGTACGTCGTGCGATCTACATCGAGGCCGCTGCTCATGTGCGCGATGCTGGCGACCTGAATGACTGCCTGACTAATATCCGGCACGAATGCGCGTGTGTAATACAGGTTGGCATTACCGCCGTCACTCACAGCCCACGCGTATGTCGTAACCGCCGTCTGCGCGGCCCAATCCGCCTGCAGCGTACCTTCGACCGAATTGAACCAGCTTGAGAAGCTGGTGCCTGTGATCGCCGCCCGGTCGGCTTCCCGCCGCACCCCAGCCGTACTCGTCTTGATCGTCGAAGACGCGTAGTCGCCCTTCTCAAGCTGCGGCACACCAATACGAATGGTGAAATTAATCGGGTTCGGAACACCGAACCCAAACCCGAGCGCCGCCGTGACGAACTTCGTATCCGCATGCGTCGTTTTGTACGTGTACGTATAGCGACCAAAACGCAGTTCTTCAGCGTCTGGATACTTCAGCGGCGAGTATACACCGACACCACTGAGCAGTATGGTACCGTTGATGTCGCGCTCTTGGATACGTATTTGCCACTGACCTACGTTAGTATGCTGTGCAATAGGCACCATTGCGTACATACTGAACGTCCATGTCTGCTCTGGACCTGCCGCCGCGTCTGGATTCGTCGCCGTATCGAACGTAATCGGCGCACCGGAAGTGAAGTTAGTAGTTCCTGCGTAGTTAATATCGACGTACGAAATGCCGCCTTCGGTGCCAGCACCGACGATAGTAGCCGTGAGTCCCGCAAAGCTGATGACCGACCAATTCGTAGGCGGCACACCAGGGCCGGCACCGGCCATCGTGTTGTTGCGAATGACGTTGAACCGTGCCTCTTCGATCAGCAGCCCACGCGGGTTGCCCAGGCGCGGGTCGTAATCGAACCGCGGAACATTGATAGCTGCGTCAGCGAGGACCAGCGCCGAGTTGAAGTACGTCCCGCTCGACGCACGCGTGAACGTAACCGCCGGCGGTAGTGACGGACCTGTGAGCGGAAACTCAATCGTCGGCGGCGGTACGACGGTAGGAACGCCAACCCCACCACCTGCCAGTGCCGCCGTGTGCGGAAGTGCAAAACCGAAACCGAACGACATGGCCGCTCAGTAGATGGCAACCATTGCGGCCACCGCTATCGTCGTACCCACCGCGTTCACCTGCCGCACCTGCACGGGTATCACACTACCAGCCAACAGCCCCGTAAACGTCACCGTGGAGCCCTGTGCCGTCACCACGGTGACGTTTCCAGCAGCGCCAACGTAGACAACGCCGACGGCCGGGAACGGCACCCCGAACACCACCGGCATTGCGTCGCCGGGGAACTGCGGATAGGTAGGTGACGGATTGGTTTGCTTGGGCATGTCAGGGCTCCTCGGGCTTCGGCGGGGGCAACTTGGGCGCCAGCGGGGCTACCGGCAGGCGCGGCGGCGCTGGATGCACCGGAGCCGGCGCTGGGGGCGGCTGCGGCTTCCGGTACATCGCGGGCTCAGGTCAGCGGTTGGCCCGTTGCCGTCACCCAGGCCGTGCCGGTGCAGATCACGAGGCAGTACTCGTTGTTGCTGACGCCGTTGTTGTTGATGATCCGAATCGAGCCGGCCAGCGCTGTGGTGGCCGCCGGCAGCGACGCTGATGCGATTGGCGCTGACAGCATGCTGCCCGTGACGCTACCCGTGACGTTGCCCGTTAGCGTGCCAACGAAGCCGGCCTTCGACGTGACTGGCCCTGAGAAGGTGGTGCTCGCCATGATTTCTCCACATGCGGATGCTGCACGCCAGTCTGCATGTCGTCCGCCGGGCCGGTCGTGGCGTGAATGGGGGTGTATCCCGGGGCAGATCCTAGTCTGCCATGAAAAAGGCCCCTCGTGGGGGCCTTTTCGTGGTAGTGGCTGGCGCCTTGTCAGGCACCGGTCATGTTCGAGCCCCAAATGCCGAGCGGATCGCTCCAGCCGAAGCTGTAGCGCTCGCGGGCCTTGTACCGGCAGTTGCCGGTGTCGAAGTCTTCGTCCATGCCGGTCTTGAGCGCGACACGGCTGAAGTGCTTCAGGCCGTTGGGCACGTCGGTCTTGATGAACCAGTTGTTGCTGTCGGTCAAGAAGTGGTTGACCGTGTAGCCGCCCGGGATCGCCGACAGGTTGCGGAGCGCGTTGATGTCGTTGTCCGCGGTCGAGGTGCGACCCTCGGACTGCAGCAGTCGCACCGCGTTGAACTGGTGCGCCGGCGGGATGATCAGCTTCTTCGCCTTGGCAGCGATCAGCAGGCCCCGCTCGTCGGTCCAGGCCGCGATCTGGATGATCGCTGCTTCCAGCGAAGTCTCGTTCAGATCGACACCAGTGGCCGGACTGTTGTGGTTCACACCACCGCCGACCTTCGCGTGCCCGACGCGCGTCGGCGTTGCGTTGTAGCCGAACAGCGAGACGCCGTCACCACCGGCAAACGCGCCGGTGAAGCCGTTGTTCAGGATCGCCGCCGCCTTGACCTGCTTGGTGTACGCCATCGCACGGGCCAGCGCCTTGGTGTAGCGCGCCGACAGGCTGTCGTAGAGGTTGTCCTCCACGGCTTCCTCGGTCACGCTGAAGCCCAGCGCGATCGTCTCGTGGTTGTAGCGCGAGGTGAACGCTTCCTGCGCGTTGTCGTACAGCAGTGCAGCTCCTTCCGCCTTGACAGGCGCGGCGCCGAAGCCCGACAGCTTCACCTCTTCCTCGAACGAACGCTCGGAACTCTCCGTATCGAAGAGTTCCTTGTGCTCTTCCGCGTACTGCTTGTACTCCAGGCCGAACAGCACGTTCAGGCCGGGAAGCAGTTCCTTCATCAGTTGTGCGCGAGAGATTGTCATGTTCGTTGCTCCTCAGACGCCCGTGGCGAGGTAGTAGGAATGGACGCCGAAGTTGAACTTGACGATCAGGTTCGGGTACGCATCGTTCGCCGACTCCTCGGGGATGTCGAGAATCCGCGCACCCAGCGTCGCTGCTGTCCCCAGCCCGGCGCCGTTGGCTCCGAGGGTGAGGCTGACGGTGGAGTTCCCGGTGATCAGGTTGCCGCCGAAGTTGCCGATCGCCGCGTTCTTGCCGATCGCCGCGTAGATGCCGCCCGGATACGTGCCAATCGGCGCCGACGCCTGGATGTACATCTGAATGTCAGGGTCGTTGACGACGATGATCCGAATGTCTTTGTAGCCGGCAGCGATGGCACCAGCCGGCAGGTACTGCGCGTGCATCGGTTGCTGCATGCCGGGCGTGGTGTAGCGCACGCCCATGCAGATACCGACGATGCCGCCGGCACCCGGTGCCGGCGTCGCCGTGATCGCCGTCGGGATGCCGCCGGGGAGCAACTGGATGACATCGCCAGTGAAGATGCCTACCGTGTTGTTCGTCGTCAGCCGGAAGTCGCGTGTGGCCCCGGAGTACGTCTGGCCGCCGATCAAGCCAACCGGACGCAGGCCGTAAGGAGAAAGTTCTTTTGCCATGTCGGTTCCTTCAGGTTCCGTTACCGAAAGTCTCGCCACGCGTCGTCTTCGACCTGCGGTCGATCGACAACGGCATGCGAGGGTCGTTGTGTCGCATCAGCCCCGCGTCGACCGACTGCATCTGCTGGCGCGACTGCGCCGCGTAGTAGTCGCTGCGCGCGCGTGCACGCTCCACCGGCATCTTGCACAGCATCAGACCGCCGATCTCCACGTTGCCATTGGCGCTCGGCGCCAACTGCAGCTCGGGGTGATCCGCGGCCTTGACCGGTACCCAGCCTTCGCGCAGCTTCTTGCTGACGTTGGTCGGATCGGCCGCGCCCATGATGTGCGTCGCTACCCAGTGAAAGACGTAGCCCGGCGTGTGCTTCGGGACGGGCAGGGTGCTCGGAGGTGCGTACTCCTCGCGAGCGGTTTCTTCGCGCGATTCAAGCTCGCGGGGCTGCCGCTGCTGTGGCTGCGGCGGTTGAGGTTGTTGCTGACGAGGCTGGTTCATTTTTGCTCCAGACGCACGACTTCCTGTGCGTATTGCTGCGGGGTGAGGCCGAACTTCTTCGCCAGCGCGAGCTGGGTCTGTGTCAGCCGGACTTTGGTGACGCCGTTTGCCGAGCGTGACGCGGGGGTCACAGGGCTGGCACGGGGCGCCGTGCGCTGCGTGGAGCGTGTGGTGTCGACCTCGACATCCTTGGTGTCACCGAAGAAATCGGGGAACACCTCGCGGAGCCGGCCGTCCACCTTGCTGAAGTACTCGTCCGAGCGAGGGTCTACGCCGGACTTCACCAACTTCTGGTGAAAGCCCAGCGCGAAGCTGGTCATCTCCTCGTTCCCCTCCGTGCCGAACCACTGGTTTCTTGCCTGCCAGCGCAGTGTCTTTTGGTCCGCAGGCGCTTCGGGGGTGCTTGCTGCCGGGAGTTCTACTACATCCTCTGCCTTTTGTACAGGTGCAGGACGGTATCGCGCGAGTTCCCGTAACTGGAGCTTCGCCTCCATCATCTTTTCCTGCGCGGCCATCTCCGCATCGGGGTCGAAGGCTTCCTTGGCAGCCTTCATCTCCGCGCGTGCAGCCGTCAGCGCCGTCTCGGCCGCAGCCTTCGACGCGGCGACGAGGTGCGTCTCACCGGTGGTCGTACGCTGCTGGAGCTGGCGGTTCTGCTGCAGCAGGGCCTGTGCCGCGCGCGTCGCCTCGTCGCGCTCGCGCTCCGCAGCCTCACGCGCGCGACGCTCGTCATGACGGGCGTGCGTCAGCTCGCTGAAGCGCTGCTTGACACCGGCCGAGTAGGTGGCCAGCTCCTCGTCGTCCGGGTCCTTGACCTCGCGGTTGAGCGGCTTGCGCCCGCGGTCAGCCTCGGGCGTGTCGTCGACGACCTCGATGTCCTTGAGATCGTCCGCGTTCGCACCGTTTATGGTGACGACTTCTTCGTCATCGTCTTGTTTGCTTGTTGCCATGACTGTCTCCTATGCTTGCGCACGCAGTATGCCGCGTGGATCAGATACCACCGCATCAACCATGTCATCGTTCAGGACGCGAAACTCCTTACCGAAGACCTTGAAGCGCGTACCCGAGTAGGTACGCACGATGATGAAGTCGCCCTTCTTGCACCACGGGCCGCTGGGAAAGCGCGTCTTGTCGGCGTAGGCGTCGGGGCCGAGGGCCAGCACGAAGAGAACCGTGGTGGCCGCTTCGTCGTTCACGATCGTCTGCCGCGCCTTGAGCAGCACCGAATCCTCGAACTCCTCGGGCATGCGCGGTACTGCGCACAGCAGATGGAAGCCCGTCGGTATCGGCAGCATCGTCGCCTTCGGTTCGTCGGGCTCGTCCGGGTCTTCGATGCGCTGAATGCCGGGCGGCAAAATCAGTTCGTCAGGGGGCAAAGCTATCGTCGTCACTCTCAGTCTCCAGCAGGTCTTTCACGATACGCTCGGCGAGGTTAAGACCAGTGATAACCCCGACGAGATGCTGGTACTCCTCGAATGTGCGAGGAGAACCACGCGCAACAGTGGCGACGCGGGCAGCTACTTCCTGCCCCAATAGCTTAAGTATGGTGTCGCCGTGCATCAGGCAGGCGCTCCGGGCGTCGGTTCAGCCGGGGGCGGTGCCGCCTGGGCCTGCTCGGGCGGCCTGTATTCCTTCGGCGGCGCGGCGGGTGCCGCCGGCACCGGCTTCGGCTCGGTCGGCGGCGTGCGGCTCAAGCCCATCTGGTTGGACTCGTGCTCGGCCTGCAACCGATCCACGTCGGCCTGCGCGTTGGCGCGGTCCTGAGCCAACAGCTCCTGATCCTGCGCGCGGCCCATCATGCCGACCTGCAGCGCCTTGACGCGCACCTGCTGCTCGCCAAGCTCGCCCTGCTGGATGAGCTTCTCGCGATTCAGGTCCAGCTTGTCCGACTTGTCGGACGCGTCGACCATGAGCTTCTTCTCGGCCAGATCCTGCTTGTCGGCGAGATCCGCGGCCTTGACCTGCAGCTCCTTCTCCTTGATGCCCAGCTCCTTGTCGCGCTGGTCGAGCGCGCGGATCTGAAGCTGCAGCATGGGGTCCTGGGCCTGCTGCTGGGCCTGCTGCGCCTGCGCCTGCTGCTGGTTGGCCTGCATCACCTGCTGCGCAGCCTGCGCCAAGGCTTGTGCAAGCTGCTGGGCCTGCTGCTCGTCCATCGGCGCTGCCGGGTCCGGCAGCGGCTGTCCGAGAGCCTGCTGGACGCTGGCGCGGTACTGGTAGGCCGTGTGCTCGGCGATGTGTGCCTGCATGGCCTGCATCAGCATCGGCGCCTGCGGGTTCTGGCCCAGCGACTGCATGACCACCGGGTCCTGCAGCATGGCTTGGTGCACCGCGAGGTGCGCGGCGTGGTCCTGCGGCATGAACGCCTTGACGGGCTTGGCCATCAGCACGTTCATGTTCTCCGTCACCGGGTCGGCCGGCACGGCTTCCTGGGGTGCTGGGACGAGCTTGGCCGCGTTCTTGATGCCCAGCACCTCCAGCATGCCGCGGTGCAGCTCAGCGAGGTTGTAGACCTGTGGCGCTTGACCGGAGAGCTGGATCGCCGCTTGGTACTGCACGACGCGCTGGCTCATCGTGGCCGCGCTCGGATCGCTGACCGGGATCACATCGACCAGCGCGAAGTCGGCCTGCTTGGTCCCCGGCTGGTTCAACGTCGTCTCGTAGGTGTAGTCGTCATCGCCGCTGTCGCGGATCGCTTCCTTCAGCAGCTTCAGCTCCTGCTTCAAGGAGTTGTGCGTGCGGGCCTGCACCGCCGACATCACCTTGAGCTGGCGCTCCAGCAGAGCCAGCGTGGTACCGACCGGCGCCTGCGCGCTCATGTCGCTGATCTTCATGTCCGCGGTGCCGGGTATGCGCCGGCCGTCCTCGACGATCTTGTCGAGCAGGCCCGCCAGGACGAGGCTGGGCTCCTTGTACGGCAGCGGCATGAGGTTGTCACGCAACGTGCCGGACATCACGTCCACGTCGCGCCACTCACCCGGGCTGATAGGCGTGTCGTCGCCCTTGATGCGCAGCCCCTTGGTCTTCAAGCCGCCGGGGAGGTTGCTCAGCGTGCCGGCGTCGACGAGCTGGCGCAGGATGCTGGTGGACGCCTTGGCGTACCCGCCGATGAGGTGGAACAGGCCATAGCCGTAGGGGCCGAAGCCGGGCACGTAGTCGTACTGCACGAAATGGTGCCGGCGCAGGCTCAGCGCGTCTTCCTCGTTCCAGTTCCGTCGGATGGACAGCATGGCGCCGCCCTTGATCTTGGTCACGACGTACGGTCGCGGCTTGTCGCTGTCTTCCAAACCCTCAAGTATCAGCGATACCTGTGTCTCGTAGACGGTATAGCTGTCATCGTTAATGTCGCTGAAACCCGTCGCCTCGTCCTTGGCTTCCTTGATCTCGTCGATCTCGCGGCCGGGCGTGCCCAGGACGGCGTCGGTGTCGTAGAAGCCAACGGCCTGCAGCCGCTGCAGCTCCTGCTCTGACTTGCGCATAACGTGTGTAACGCGCTCGCTGGAGTAGATGTTCGATGCGCTGTACGGCATCACGACATCCTCGGCCGGCACGAAGGTGCTGACCTGCCGCCCCAGCGACGGATCGTTGTAGACCTTCTTGAACGCGCAGCCGACCGGTGCGAGATTCCACAGCATCTTCTCGTGCTCGCTGCGGAACTCGATCATCTTCTCGGTGAGCTGGTAGTTCATCTCGGCGCGCACGCGCGCGGCCGCTTCCTTCTTCGGCGGCGTCTCCTCGCCGATGATCTTGGTGTTGACCGGGCCGGCGGCCGGGAACGTCTCCATGATCGTCTCGCTCTGGAAGCGCACCACCGCCTCGGTGATCATGGGGTGCGTCACGCCGCAGGCGCCTTCCCACGGCTCGGTGCGCTCCTCGTACTTGAGGCCGAGGAGTTTCAGCCCTTCCCGGTAGGTCTGCTCCCAGTCGTCGCGACTTCTCTTATCTTCATCGACCCAGGTGTCGATGTCGCCGGAGAGGATCGCCAGCGCCTGATCGTCGACGAGGCCGAGCAGGTTGTCGCCGAAAGCCAGCGGCGCCTCTGCGGCGGCGAGCACGCCCGCCTGATCGTCGACCGGCTCGCCGTTGTCGTCGACAACCTCGATCTCGACCAGCGGCTCGTTGGCCGCGGCGCTGGCGCCGGGAGCGGTCAGGCCCAACGGAGCGGGGGAGAGCGTCTTGGCCGTATTCGCGGTAGGCATTGTGTTCTCCGAGCGAAGCGAGGTTAGATCAGTAGTATGCGACGCGCCGGCGCCGGACGATGTCTTCGTCAGCCTCGGTCTTGTCGGTCTTGAGGCTCAGGAACCCGCCGGTGCGGAACCGCTTGAGCGCGATCACGACGGTGTCCAAGAGGTCATCGTGCTCGCCGTTCGGGAAGTCGGCGCATTCCTCGACGACTTCCTCGGCCCAGCGCCGGTCGGGCACCCACACGACGCCCGCCTCCAGAATCGGCGCCACGGCGTTGGTGCGTGCAATCTTGTCGTTAGACGTGCCGACCTTGCCACGCGAGGGGGACACCTCCGCGATCGGCAGCCCGGCCTGACGCATCTCCTGAATCAGCGGGGCACCTGCCGCCTTCTTCTCGATGATCACGTCGTCGGGGTCCCAGTCCCTGTACACCTCGTAGGCGCGAGCCTTGAGCTGCGGGAACTCCCACCGCCCCTTGAAGGCATCAAGCAGTATGATGTTATGCTTGTCCTCTGGCTCGTTGAACCATACACCCCAGGTCGTGCAGGCGCTGTAGTCATTGTTCGACTTCGTGTCATGCGCAGTATCCCAGACCTGCAAGATGTACTCGCACGTCGGTGGCTTCTCCTTGTCCCAACGGCGCCACCAGTCCCGCTTGAGCAGCGCGCCTTCCTCGCTGGTCGGCTCCTGCTGGTACTGGGCGTTCCAGTACTGCGGCCGCATGCCCGCCTTCTTGGCCAGGAGCTGGTCGATGGGCCACTGCTCGGGCCACAGGCTCTTGCCGCTGGGCATGATGGCCGGGAACCGCACCTCGTTCCACGGGATGCTGCCAGCGTTCTCCTTGGCCCACGTCAGCGCGCGGCCGATCGGGTCTTTCTTGCCCCATCGCGTGTTATGGCTCACCACGCCATTCGCAATGAAGTTCTCGGTGCGCTCGACCTCCATATCGAAGACGGGCTCGAAGCCGTCTTCGATGATCTCAACGATCGCTGCTGTCGTAGCGGCGTAAGTACTTGGCAGCGGCGCGCAGCACGGCTTCTGTTTTTGCGTAGCCGACGGCCAAGTTGCAGTGGTTACACAAAAGCCCGCGCACCCTGTTCGTTCCGTGACAGTGATCGACGTATAGCTTCGGCTCCTGCCCGGCTCTTGAATTTTCTCTGGTTGGGGGCTGCTTACAGATGGCGCAGAGGCCGCCTTGCTCGGCCAGCATCGCGTCGTAAGTTTCCTCAGCCATGCCGTACCGATACTTGAGATGGCTCGCGCGCTTTTGCGCAGGTGTGAGCCGGTGCTTGCCAGAACGCCAAGCGGCCTTGCCGTAGCAGCTATGGCAGAGCCCTTTTGCGGAGACAGGCTGCCCGCATCCTTCAACGGAGCAGGTGGCTCCGCGCCACTTTCCCCAATGGCCTTTGCCTCGCTGGCCGAGCCGCCCGTCTGCCCGGAGCTTTCGTCCGTAGCACAGCTTGCACAACCCCTTGGCTTTGACGGGTCGCAGGCATCCGGCTGTTGCACAGCCTCCACCAAACGATCCCCCACCTTCAAGTCCCGCACTCGTACCCATGTCCGCACTCCGTCCCGGTCTACAAGAAACGGATGCCTCTTGTTTGCCCGGACGATCCTACCCGAAGTCGTTCTTATTTTGTAAACATAATCGGAAGGATGCTTGATCCAGTTCAAGACGCGGGACGTGGCGATATCGCCGTTGTCGTAGGTGGCGATCGCGTCGCCGACCTTGATGTGCTGCAGTTCCTTCTCGGACCCGTCTGCCATCAGCACACGCGTCTCCGCGGTCATGCAGCCTATCTGGATGATCTTCCCGCCCGGCATGAGGCGCTGCAGCGGGCCGACCTGCATGTAGGTCCAGGCGTTCTCGAACGCTGCGTCCGGGTTCGCCAGCACGGCCTGCTCTGACACGAGGTCGTCGCACACCAGCAGGTCGGCGCCGTAGCCGGCTACCGCCCCGCCGACGCCAACGGCCAAGTACTTCCCGCCGGCCGTCGTGGTCCAGTCGTCCGCGGCGCTCTTGTCGCGGGAGACGACCGTGCCCGGGAAGATGGCGATGTAGTCCGGCGTGGCGAGCAGGTTCCGTACTTGGCGGCCGAAGCTGGAGCTGAGGTCGGCCGTGTGCGTCACCATGATGATCTGGTGCTCGGGGTGGTGCCCGAGGTACCAAGCCACGAACAGGTACGCGATGGTCAGGCTCTTGCCGAAGCGCGGGGGGAGGCTCACCGTGAGGCGCAGCTCACTGCCTGCGCATACGTTGTGTAGGAGGGGCTCTAGGAACCGGTGATGCGGGCCTTGCTTGAAGCCCGGGTACATCCGCGCACAGAAGTGCAGGAAGGATGTGCGGCACAGCTCCTCGGCCTGCGCGGTGTCGAGGGCATCGAGGTCGGCAAGAAGGGCAGTGGCGGCTTGCTCGTCGAGATCAGCGAGCGAAGCGAGCAACCGATCAACTTCCTCGGGGTCCAACGCGACGCGCGGCGTGGCGTTCGCGTAGGTCTGGAAGGAGTGGGTGAACTCAGCCGCCGCGGCGGCCACCGCAGTGGGCTGCGCCAAGTTCATTGCTGCAATTCAGGCTGAGTTTCCGAAACTACTGCTGGGATAACCATCGTAGCGTCTTCAATAACCTCCGGCGCCGGGGGTTTCAGTGCATTAAGACGGCTGCGCAGGCGCTCCACGAGCGCGGTCGGGGTAGATTCTGATGGCGGGCGGGAAATCTCCACCCGCGTGGTATATGCCCCGATCTCGGTCACGGTACCGAGGGTTTTCAGCGCGGCGAGGCTGATTTTCGCGTCCTTGGAGGCGGCGTGCTCCATCAGCTTGCTGACGATGTACCCGCGGATGCGCCCTGCCTCCTTGACGAACGCCTCGTCGTAGTGCGACAGGAGCCCTGCTAGGTGGCGCACCGGGGCCGGCGCGGTCAGCGCCATCAGGTCGGACTTGGCTTTGAAGGGGTCGATGTAGGGGTTCGTGACGGACGTGAACGCCGCGCGGGCTGCCTGGGCCGCCGCCTCGTCCAGTTCGTGCTGTGGCGGGCCTTCTGGGTCGTCTACGTGGGCTCCGAGCTGCTCCAGCCAGTCTGCCGTGCGCGCCTGGGCCGCCAAAACGTCCCGAACGGAGGCGTCGTCGAGGGATTCCGGCTTCTCCGGGGGCGCGGCGCCCGC
>DATEHU010000014.1 GCA_035279405.1 Gammaproteobacteria bacterium | reverse complement strand
GTGAGTTTCCGGTAAGCGTGCGTGACTGTGGTTGAGCCGTGCTGATAGCTTGTGCTGAAAGAGGGAGGCACAGAGCATGGCGACGGAAGGGGTGGGCTATCGCGAGGATGTGGAGCAAACACGGCGGCGATTCGCGGAGTTTCGGCAGACCCACATAAGGCGGGCGCGTCTGCCAAGGGAGTTATGGGGCGCAGCGGCGAAGCTGGCGCGGCGGGACGGGATCGCAGCGACGGCACGGGTGCTGGGCGTGGACCGGCCGAGCCTTCAGAAGTGGACGGATCGCTTGGAGCCTCGCGCTTCCAAGTCACCGAAGTTCGTGCGTCGGCAGCGGAGAGACCAGAGTGCCTCGCCCGCCTTCGTGGAACTGCTGGCGGCGAGCACAGCGACGGCTACCAGTTGTGTGGTGGAAGTGGAATCGGCCAGCGGCGGAAAACTGCGGCTGGATTTAAAAGGCATCGCCACCAGCCAACTGGCCGAACTGATCCGCGCGTTCGCCGCGTCGTAGGTCATGCTGGCGATCACGCCGCAGATGCGGATTCTGGTGGCGGTGGAGGCGGTGGATTTCCGCAAAGGCATTGACTCCCTTGCCGAGCTGTGCCGCGCCAAACTGAATGCCGATCCGTTTTCGGGCAGCGTCTTTATCTTCCGCAGCCGGCGCGCGACCGCGATCAAGATTCTGGTCTACGACGGGCAAGGATTCTGGCTGGCGACGAAACGTCTGTCGAAGGGCCGGTTTCGCTGGTGGCCGCAGAGTGAGGACGCAGCCAAAATCCTGCGTGTACATCAGGCGCAGGTGCTGTTGGCGGCGGGCAATCCGCAGATTGACGCGGCACCGGTGTGGCGCCCGATTTGAAAGCGTCGTGAGCGGATCATTTTTTACTTGCGTTCCGAAACCGGTTCTGGCACACTGCTGCTATGACGATCTACCGGGGCCGGAGCATTACCGGCGAACAGATCGCCTTCATCCGGCAGCTCATCCAAGACCGTCCGGAGTTGAGCCGCTGGAAACTATCGCGGGAGCTGTGCCAGATCTGGCAATGGAAGCAAGCCAACGGAGCTCTGCGCGACATGGTGTGCCGCGGATTGCTGCTCCAACTCCATCGTACGGGGCAGATCGAGTTGCCGCCGGTAAAACGTACCGTGCGGAATCGCATCGCCGAACGGGCGCGGCCCACGCACGTGGCGATGGAACAGCGTCCCTGGGAGGGCTCGTTGAACGAGCTAGGCCCCCTGGAGCTCGTGGAAGTGCGGCGCACGCCGGAAGAGGCCCTGTTTAATAGCTTGCTCGAACAACATCATTATCTGGGTTACCAGCGGCCGGTGGGCGAGCATCTCAAGTATCTGGTCCAAGCACGCGGCCAGGTGATCGCGTGCCTGGCGTGGTCGAGTGCGCCGCGGCACCTCAAGTTGCGGGACCGCTACCTGGGATGGAGCGATCTGGCGCGCGAGCGCAACGTGCACTTGCTGGCCTACAACACACGGTTTCTGATTCTGCCGTGGATTCGAGTTCCCCATCTGGCCTCGCACCTGCTGGGAAGCATGGCCAGGATCCTCTCGGCAGACTGGCAGCGGATCTACGCGCACCCGATTTATTGGCTGGAAACCTTCGTCGACACGTCGCGTTTTCCGGGTACCTGTTATCGCGCGGCGAACTGGATCGAGATCGGGATGACGCAAGGCCGCGGGCATCGCGCGGCCACCTTCGCGCAGACGCGTCCGGTCAAGAAGATGCTGGCCTTGCCCTTGCATCGCCGGTACCGGGAGATCTTGAGCGCATGAAACGGCCGCGGCTGGACCTCAATCTGGAAGAGCTGGACCGAATCATTGAGCGTGGGACGCAGGCGCCGCTGACGGAATCGGAAAGCGAAAAACTCAAAAGCGCGCTGCACGCCTTAGCGGGCATGCTGCCGCAGCCGCGCTCCACCGAAAAGACCAAAGACGTTTTAGGACAGCCTGAAACCTCCGAGCCGAAACCGAATCCGGATAAACCGCCGGGCCATGGGCGCAACCGCGCATCCTCTTACACCGGCGCGGAACAGGTTGCTGTGCCGCATCCCACGATGAAACCGGGGGACCCCTGCCCGGGTTGCGGAAAAGGCAAAGTATATCCGCAGCAAGAGCCGCGAGTGCTCGTGCGTCTGATGGGGCAAGCGCCACTGGCGGCCACCGTGTACGCGCTCGGCCGGCTGCGCTGCAACCTGTGCGGGGAAGTGTTCACGGCTCCGGAGCCGGAAGGCGTGGGTCCGGAAAAATACGACGAAACTACGGCGGCCATGATCGCGCTACTCAAGTACGGCAGCGGAATGCCGTTTTACCGGTTGGAGAAGCTGGAACAGTTGCTGGGGATTCCGCTGCCGGCCTCCACGCAGTGGGAGATCGTGGAAGAGGCGGCGGAGGTGATCCAAGCCGCACGCGACGAGTTCATCCGGCAGGCGGCCCAAGGTGAAGTGTTGCACAACGATGATACTTCCATGCGCGTGCTGAAGATGGCGCGCGAGCCATCGGATGATCGGACCGGGGTCTTTACCAGCGGTATCGTGTCCACGCAACAAGGGCAGCGCATCGCGCTGTACTTCACCGGCCGCCAGCATGCCGGCGAAAACCTGCGGGACGTGCTCCAGCATCGCGCCGAAGGCATAGCCGCGCCGGTGCAGATGAGCGATGCTTTGTCGCGCAACACCTCTGCTCTGGGTGGCGTGCTGCCCGAGGGCGTCCAGATTCTGCTGGCCAACTGCCTGGCCCACGGACGCCGCCAGTTCGTCGAGGTCGCGGCCAGTTTCCCGGAAGCGTGCCGCTACGTTCTGGAAACTTTGGGCGACGTATATAAATATGATGCGGAAGCTCGCGAGCGCAAACTATCGCCCCAGGAGCGGCTGCTTTTCCATCAACAGCACAGCAAACCAGTGATGGAAAACCTGCAGCAGTGGATGGAAGCGCAGTTTGCCCAGCATCTGGTCGAACCCAACTCGGGCTTGGGCAAGGCCATCACGTATTTTCTGCGTCATTGGAAAGGCTTGACGGCGTTTCTGCGGGATGCCGGTGCGCCGCTGGACAACAACATCTGTGAGCGCGCACTCAAGCGCGCCGTGCTGCATCGCAAGAATGCATTGTTTTACCGCACCCTGCACGGCTCCGAGGTGGGCGATCTGTTCATGAGCCTGGTCCACACTTGCGAGCTGGCGGGTGTCAATGCTTTCGACTACCTCAGCCAGTTGCAGCGCCACGCTGTCGAGCTGGCAGCGAATCCGGCCGCGTGGATGCCCTGGAACTACCGCGAACGGCTGGCCTAAAACCATCGACTCCGGCCATGCTAAAGTGATATCCCGAAATGCCCCCCAAGCGGGCTCTCCAGAAGACGAAATCCGACCACGTTTTTGGCCAGACACGCAGGCCAGCGAAAATGTTGCGGGCGGCCCTGTATGCGCGCGTTTCCACCAACGATCAGCAGACACTAGCCATGCAGAACCGGGCCATGCGGGAGTATGCGTCCCGGCGTGGCTGGACGATTGGGTTACAAGTCCGCGAGGTGAACTCCGGGGCAGCGCGGCGGGAGGCTAGAGAGAAACTGCTGGACGCAGCCCGTCGCCGGGATATCGATCTGGTGCTGGTCTGGCGGCTGGATCGTTGGGGCCGGTCCGTAACTGACCTGCTGGCGACACTCCAGGAACTGGAGCATCTCGGCGTCGGCTTCGTTTCCCTGACCGAGGCGCTGGATCTGACCACGCCCGCCGGTCGGGCGATGGCCGGACTGCTGGCAATCTTTGCTGAGTTCGAACGCGAGATCTTGCGCGAGCGTACGCGGGCCGGTCTGGCACATGCGCGCGAGAACGGAAAACGGCTGGGCCGACCAGCCACCGCGGCCGTCCATGCTGCGGAAATCCAGAAACTGCACCGCGCCGGCGTCAGCAAATCTGAAATCGCTCGCCGCCTTCGCATCGGGCGCACCTCCGTCCGCCGAATCCTGGGAGCAAGGTCATGAAAAGACCCAAGCGGGACGCTGAGCGGGAAGACCGCATCCACAACGAAGCGATCGTCGATGCTGGGCCGGATGAACAGGCGATGAGCTGGTATTACTACCTGGAAAGCAAGATCAGCTTCCCGTTCCGGGCGAGATGCGTTGCCGCGACCGCCGTATCGCCGCTCCGCAAGGGTGAAACCGTCGAAGTGTTACGCATGGCTGTTGAGGACGCCTGCGAGCATGACATGTTCGTGCAGATTCGTTGGTCGGGGAGGAAACTGGCCGTTCCACTTTCGCAACTCAGCGCCCTCGACCCGGACGAATCAACCGCCGAAGCCATCGGCGACTGGCATTACTGGGTCGCGCAGGGCTACTGCCTGTAATTTACGCACGGCTGCCGAAAGCTCAC
>DATEHU010000013.1 GCA_035279405.1 Gammaproteobacteria bacterium | reverse complement strand
TGATCCGGTAGATGGAGCCCCTGGTCCGGTCTGGAACTCCGCGGCGGCAGGTAACGCGGCTCGATCATTTCAATGATTTGTGTCTCCAGCGACCAGCCGCGGCCAAAATGGAATGGCTCGAGGCGAGCATTGGTCAGGCCGATCTTAGAAAGCACATCTTTGGTGTATTCCGCAGCTCGTTTATGTGCAGGAGAGGCGGTGAGCCGCGGGCCGATGACGGCGGTCAATGTACCGAAGACCGCATCGGCTTGCGAGTTCTCGAATGCCTCGCGGTGCATTCTCTTGAGGGTGGCGTCGTCCAGAGCAGTTTGAGCGTTTGCAGGGCTGATGGCGATGATTGCCGCGAGAAGAAGCGTCACGACTAAGGAATCTCTCGGGTGGTACATTTGCCTCCTCTGGTCCGCTGGAACCGCGTCATTCGGAACGCACCGATCTGGAGCATCCTACCACGAGCGGTGATGGTGGCATGCAAAGGCCGTCGACAGGAGTGTCGCGGCAAGCTGAAGAGGCTGCTGAAAAAGTAACTCGTTGGGTTACCGTAGAACATTCACGTTCGTCTTTGTTTTATGCGTGGAGAAGATCTCAACCAAAGCCCGATGTTCAGCTATGTTTCGCCGGAGGAGCGGGTGCCCTCTGATCACCCCTTGCGCGCCATTCGCGGCCTGATTGACGCGGCCCTGCTGGAAATGTCGGCGGACTTGGCGGCGCTCTATCCGGGCATCGGCCGTCCGTCGATCGCGCCCGAAAAACTGTTGCGTGCGTTGCTGCTGCAGATCTTCTATTCGGTGCGCAGCGAGCGGATGCTGATGGAGCAACTCAACTACAACCTGCTGTTCCGCTGGTTTGTGGGACTGAACATGGACGAGCCGGTGTGGGACGCGACGGTGTTCAGCAAGAACCGCGAGCGGCTGCTGGAGGGCGAGGTGGCGCAAGCCTTCTTCGCGCAAGTGGTAAAGCAGAGCCAAGCGCAGGGGCTGCTGTCGAGCGAACACTTCACGGTGGACGGCACGCTGCTGGAAGCCTGGGCCGGGATCAAGAGCTTTCAGAAGAAAGCGGAGCCGCCGGAGAAAGGCAGTGGGACGCGCGGGCAGAAGTTGCTGCGCGACACGCACGCCAGCACCACCGACCCGGAAGCGCACCTGTATCGCAAGAGCCGGCAGGATGCCTTCCGGCTGAGCTACCTGGGGCACGTGTTGATGGAGAATCGCAGCGGGTTGCCGGTGGGCGCTTGCGTGACGCCGGCGTCGCCGCAGGGAGAATGGGAAGCGGCCGTGGCGCTGGCCGCCGCTCAAAACCAGGGGAAGCGGCGCATCACTTTGGGGGCCGACAAGGGTTACGATGAGGGCGGCTTGCTGGAGCGACTGCGCCAGTTGCATGTCACGCCGCACATTCAGAGACGGGAAAGCGCCACGCGCCGCAGTCACCTGGACGCGCGCACCACGCGGCATCCCGGCTATCAGAGCAGCATTTTGAATCGGAAGCGGATCGAACCTATCTTCGGCTGGTTGAAAACGACGGCGCTGGTGCGCAAGCTGCGCCACCGCGGATGCGCACTGGTGGACTGGATGTTTGTCCTGGCGGTGAGCGGCTACCACTTGGTGCGGCTGGCGCGACTTACAGCGCAACCCGCCTAAGGTGGGGGAGAAGTGTGTCTGTGGTGCCCGCAAACAAGCGGAGTGCAAGAGAAAACACACAAAGCGGAAGAAACCGACGGCCCATGGGCACGGCGGAAACCTCGCCAACAATCGCCCAGGACAGCGCGAGTTTGTGGCAACTTACTTTTTCAGCAGCCTCTTCAGCTTGCTGCATCGGCACTCGTGCCGATGTCCCGTGTGGCGCAAGCTTCAGCTCGCCGCTTAGATCGCTTCCAGTTCTTCTTCAAGCAACTGCTTCTGATATAAATCCGCGTAGTAGCCGCCGCTCGCGATCAGCTCTGAGTGCGTGCCTTGCTCGGCGACCTCGCCGTGCTCGATCACGAAGATGCGATCCGCGTTCTGCACCGTGGACACACGGTGCGATATCAGGATCGTAGTGCGGCCGCG
This sequence comes from Gammaproteobacteria bacterium, assembly GCA_035279405.1. Taxonomy (NCBI): domain Bacteria; kingdom Pseudomonadati; phylum Pseudomonadota; class Gammaproteobacteria; species Gammaproteobacteria bacterium. The sequence continues at coordinate 7 of DATEHU010000013.1, read as the reverse complement.
CATCACG
>DATEHU010000012.1 GCA_035279405.1 Gammaproteobacteria bacterium | reverse complement strand
GTCGTTTGCATGTGCTCCCGAAAAGCGAGGTCAAAACTGAACTTGCGAAGTTCGCGGCGTTGGGGCACTAGTGACGCGTCAAGCCAGAAATGCCGCTCTCTCGCTTGCCCGCAAGCCCCATCGCTGCGTTGCAAATCCTCGCGATACGCTGGGTATCGCTGTGGTTTGCGCCTTGCGCTGCGGCCTGCGTGCGGCGCGATAGACCGACATTTCTGGCTTGGCGCGACACTAGTGTCGCGTTAAGGGCACTGTCCTCATGCAATCGCCGTGACGGTTCAGTACCAGGGGTCATTCAATCATGAGCCTGGAAATCAACGGCTCCGTCCAGCAGGTGTCGAGCATATTAACGAGTGCATTCCAAGCCGTTTCACTGGCTTGAAATCGGTTGACCGTGAGCTCTATGGAGGTAATCGTTTAGTCCCCATCCCGATGCACAATGCGCCCGGTTCCACAAGACAGGCAAGAGGTTGAAGCGAGCGGATGGCGAAGCTGAGCGATCACGATCTGAAGCAGATAGACGCTGAGTGGCTGTCCAAGCAGCCGGAGGCGGTGATACGCAGGTTGCTGGATCGAGCGTTGGAGGACCTGAAGGCGGCCAGAGATCGCTTGAACCAAGGGCCAGACAACAGCTCGCGGCCCTCCGGGAGCATGCCGCCGTGGCAACGTGCAGCGGCAAGCACCGAAGAGGGGGCTGCATCGCAAGATGGCTCCTCGCAAGAGACGCCGCCGGGCCAGGAGCAGCCGAAGGCAGCGCAGCCGGGAGATGGTCCTGGCGCGGATGCAGGCAAGAGCGACAGCAAAGCATCCGGGGGCCGGAACAAGCGTGCCGGAAGGCGCTTTGGCGCACCGGGCCACGGACGCGGGCAGAAGCTGGAGCCCACGCGGCGCGAAGAACACCGCCCGAGCCATTGCGCGGCCTGCGGGCAGGCCTTGGGTGAGCACGAACCGGCGCAAGCCTGGACCGGCTGGGACATGCTGGAACTCGTGCCCCTGGGCACGCGCGAGCAAGACGTGCTGGGTGTGCGCATCGAAGTCACGCGGCACCAGTTGATGAAGCAGCGCTGCGCCTGCGGCCACACCAGCCGGGCGCAGGCCGTGCAGGCGAGCGCGGATGCGCTGTGGCCGGGGGTGCAGATCGGCCAGCAGCGCCTGCTCGGCCCGAAACTGGCTGCGGCGATCGTGCACCTGTGCGTGCGCATGCGGCTGCCGCGGCGCAAAGTGCGCGAACTGCTGCTGGAGTGGTTCGGGCTGGAGCTGTCGACGGCGCTGATCGACCAGACCGTGCACCAAGCCGCGCGCAGCGTGGCGCCCCTGGAAACGCAACTGATCGAGCAGTTGGAGCAGGCCAGCCTCGTGCATGCCGACGAGACATCGTGGAGCGAAGCCGGCAAGGCGCTGTGGCTGTGGGTGGTGTGCAGCAGCCACACGGTGCTGTACATGATCGGCGCGCGTACCAAGGAGATGTTCGACAACGCCTTGAGCCCGGCCTTCACGGGCCTGCTCATGAGCGATGGATACGTGGCCTACCGGGAGCGGCTGTTGCGGCTGCGCTGCTGGGCCCATCTGCTGCGCAAGCTGCGCGGCGTGGCCGAGTCCACCGATGGGTGTGGCGCGCGCGCCGGGGCGCAGATGCTGCGGGTGTTCGAAACACTGATGGAGGCGGTTTATGCGGCCCGCCAGGAGCACACGCCGCCGCAGTCGCCTGCCGGCAGGCCTGCAGCGCCGCCGGCAGTGACCCATGCCAAGGAAGTCGAACAGCTGCGCCGACTTTGCCAACGACACCGCGACGCCGGGCACCAGGCGCTGCGCGAGGTGGCGCGCGAGTTCCTCAACGATTGGCAGGCCATCATGCGCGTGCTTGGCGAGCCTGGGCTGCCTCTGACCAACAATCTTGCCGAGCGGATGCTGCGGCACTACGTGATCGCCCGGCGCATCAGCTATGGCACGCGTACCTGGGTGGGCTCGCAAAGCATGGGCTTGCTCGCCAGCATCTTCGACACCTGCCACCTTCGTGGGGCCCGCGCCACCGACTTGCTCGCCCAAGCCATCCATGCCGCCCGCTGCGGCTTGCCTGCTCCTGCCTTGCCTGACATCCCGCCCACCGGCGCTTCGCCACGCATCACGCTCAGTGCTTGAATTGATGGGGGACTAATCGATTACCTGCGCGGGCTGCCGCTTTGCAGGGGCGCTGCGGACGGACGATCTGGGTTTGGGTGGTGGTCGCGGTAACCTTATTTCCCCGCAAGACGTCTGCCGACGAATTCCAGCCACTCCTTCGAGGTCATATCGCGAGAGTTGGGCTCGAAGTAGCACCCTAGATCACCATGCAGCAGTTCGCTCACCGAAGCATCCGATCGATTGGATGCAACGATGCTGGAAATCTCGGAGCAGGCTTCAGCGATTTGCTCGCGTGGCTCTGACTCTTGAATAGCCGCCAGCACGCGCTCATCGTCGGGAAACTCAACAACCCAGTCTTGATGGAAATAGCTACCCAAGAGATTAGATAGTGCGGGAAAGCTTTTATCTTTCATGGCAACGTCGGAAAGCCAGTGAGAATCTTGTAGCCGATAGGCATTGACGGATCACGCACAAGAATAATACGCACAGAAATCGCATCCACCGCTCCGGTTGCTCCTCGAGTCACGGAAATTCCCGTAGAGTCAATCAGCAAGGCGTCAAGTCGCAAACGCCCCCCCGTACCCTTTAACCCATCGCATTGCACACATCTCGCGATACCCTCGCGCTCCCCGAAGATGAACAAGAGCGGTGATGGCGGCG
>DATEHU010000011.1 GCA_035279405.1 Gammaproteobacteria bacterium | reverse complement strand
AGCAGAAATACTGGGTGCTCGAGGGAGAGGACGACTGGGTGAGCTGGCGCAAGTCCTGGCCGGGCACCTGGTACGGCGTGCGGCGCTTCTTCAAGTGGCTGGAGAGCAAGGCCTACAAGATGCACATCCGCGTGCTGCTCTCCAAGTACCGCGCCTATACGCCCTGCGCGGCCTGCCGCGGCACGCGCCTGAAGCCCGATGCGATGCTGTGGAAGGTGAACGGCCATTCGATCCACGAATTGATGCTGTTGCCTCTGTCGAAGGCCAGGGCCTTCTTCGACGAGTTGCGGCTGCCCGCGCCGCTCGACGAGGCTACCGACCTGCTGCTCACCGAGATCCGCGCGCGGCTGCGCTTCCTCGGCGACGTCGGCCTAGGCTACCTGACGCTCGACCGCCAGTCGCGCACGCTCTCGGGCGGCGAAGTGCAGCGCATTAATCTCACTACCGCACTCGGTACCTCGCTCACCAACACGCTGTTCGTGCTCGATGAGCCATCCATCGGCTTGCATCCGCGTGACATCGGGCGCGTGACCGGCATCCTGCAGCGGCTGCGTGACGCCGGCAATACGCTGGTCGTGGTGGAGCACGATCCGCAGATCATGCTCGCCGCCGATCGCATTCTGGATCTCGGCCCGGGTCCCGGCGAGCGCGGAGGCGAGATCGTCTTCTGGGGGCGCACGGCGGAACTCGCGCAGGCGCGCGGCTCGCTCACTGCGGATTACCTGAGCGGCAGGAAAAAAGTCTCCGCGCGGCGCGTGCGGCGCGCGCCGCAGGCGAATGCGGCCTGGCTCGAAGTGCGGGGCGCGGCCGAACACAATCTCAGGAATCTCGACGTGCGCATTCCGCTGGGTCGCCTGGTGTGCATCACCGGAGTTTCCGGCAGCGGCAAGAGCACGCTGGTGGAGGACATTCTGTATCGTGCGCTGCTGAAATCTCTGGGCAAGCCGAGCGAAGCTCCGGGCGCCTTCGCCGAATTGCGCGGTGCCGACGGGATTGGGGAAGTGGTGTTGGTGGACCAAGCGCCCATCGGCAAGACCGCGCGTTCCAATCCGGCGAGCTACGTGAGCGCCTTCGATGCAGTGCGCCAGCTCTTTGCTACGGAAGCGCTTGCGCGCGAACGCCGCTATACCGCCGGTACCTTCAGCTTCAACGCGGGCAATGGCCGATGCCCGGGCTGCGGAGGCAGCGGCTTCGAGCGCGTCGAGATGCAGTTCTTGTCGGATGTGTATCTGCGCTGCCCCGATTGCGGCGGGCGTCGCTATCGTTCCGAAGTGCTGGAAGTAAAACTTGAACACGGGGCGCGGCGCGCCTCGATTGCCGATGTGCTGGAGATGACCGTGGCGGAAGCGGCGGCATTCTTTGCGGGCGACCCGGAAGTGCTCTCCGGCCTGGAACCTCTGCAAGCCGTGGGCCTAGGCTACCTCCGGCTCGGCCAGCCGGTGCCGACGCTTTCGGGCGGCGAAGCGCAGCGCCTGAAATTGGCCGGCCATCTCGCGCAGGCAGGCAGCAAGACTTCCGCCAAGCCCACGCTGTTTCTGTTCGACGAGCCGACCACCGGCCTGCACTTCAGCGATATCGCGGTGCTGCTCGGTGCGTTCGACACGTTGCTGGCGCGTGGCCACTCGCTGGTGGTGATCGAGCACAATCTCGATGTCATCGCGGCCGCCGACTGGATCATTGATCTCGGTCCGGAGGGGGGTGACGAAGGCGGCCGGCTGGTGTGCACGGGGACGCCGGAAGAGGTGATAAAGCACAAGGACAGCTATACCGGGAAGGCGTTGAGAGAGTACATTGAAGCGGCCGCACATAGAACAAAAACGACGAAATCCCCCCTCATCCTTGCTTCTCCCCCAATGGGGAGAAGGGACGAGGAAAGAAAACCCGTCATATCTATTCACAACGCGCGCGAGCACAACCTGCGCAATCTCGATGTCACGATTCCGCGCGGGCGGTTCACGGTGGTCACCGGCGTGTCCGGCAGCGGCAAGAGCACGCTGGCGTTCGACATCCTGTTCGCGGAAGGCCAGCGACGTTACCTTGAATCGCTGAATGCCTACGCGCGCCAGTTCGTGGAGCCGGCGGCGCGCGCCGAGGTGGACGAGATCCGCGGCATTCCGCCGACGGTGGCCATCGAACAGCGTACCAGCCGCGGCGGGCGCAAGAGCACGGTGGCGACACTCACCGAGGTTTATCATTTTCTGCGCCTGCTGTTCGTAAAGCTCGGCGTGCAGTATTGCCCGGACTGCATTCTGGCCATCGAGGCACAAAGCGCCGAGGTGATTCTGGCGCGCCTGGTGCGCGAGTATCGCAGTCAGGAGCTGACGCTGCTTGCGCCCCTGGTGGTGGCGCGCAAGGGCTATTACACCGAACTCGCCAAGTGGGCGCACAACAAGGGTTATGCGCAACTGCGCGTGGACGGCAAGCTCGTAAAGACCGATGTTTGGCCGCGGCTGTCGCGTTTCCAGGAACACAACATCGAATTGCCGCTCGCCACTCTCGAAGTGGCGGCACACAGCGAGCATGAATTGCGGGAGTTGCTGGCGCGTGCATTGGATTACGGCAAAGGCGTAGTCCAGGTGCTCACCAAGGATGCGGAACCGCAGCTGTTTTCCACTCGCCGCAACTGTCCTGGCTGCGGGCGGAGTTTCCCGGAGCTCGATCCACGATTGTTTTCCTACAATTCCCGTCACGGCTGGTGTGAAACCTGCTATGGCACGGGACTGGTATTGCCGGGATTCGATGCGGAGAGCAGCGGCGAGGAAATCTGGTGGAACGAATGGTGGGAGGGCGGCGAGCGGCCGTGTCCCGACTGCGAAGGCCGGCGGCTGAATCCCGTGGCATTGGCCGTCCGATTCGCGGGCCGCAACATCGCCCAACTGGCCGCGCTCTCCGTGGACGAGGCGCAGACGTTTTTCGGCACGCTCAAGCTGAATGGACGCGCTGCGGAAATTGCACGCGATGTGCTGCCGGAAATTGTTGCGCGTCTCAAGTTCTTGAAGGAAGTGGGTTTGGATTATCTGGTACTGGACCGCGCCGCGCCCACGCTGTCCGGCGGGGAGGCGCAGCGCATCCGGCTCGCGGCACAACTCGGGTCCAACCTGCGCGGCGTGTGTTACATCCTCGATGAACCTTCCATCGGTCTGCACCCCCGCGACAACGCGCGCCTGCTGGCGACGCTCGCGCGGCTGTGCGACAAGGGCAACACCGTGGTGGTGGTGGAACACGACGAGGACACCATGGCGGCCGCGGACAATATTATTGATCTCGGTCCGGGCGCGGGCCGTAACGGCGGACGCTTGGTGGCGGCGGGCACCTTGGCACAAATCCGGCGCAATCCCGGGTCCGTCACCGGGCGCTATCTCCTCCACCCCCTGCGGCATGATGCGGTTGCACACCGGCCCGTGCGGCGCGGCGATCCCGTGCTCAGGATTCGCCATGCAGACCTGCACAACCTGAAACAACTGGACGTTGCGATTCCGCTCGGACGCTTCACCTGCGTCACCGGCGTGTCCGGCAGCGGCAAGAGCACGCTGGTGCGCGAGGTGTTGCACGACAATCTGCGCATGCTGCTGACGGCGCGCGGGCGCAAGCCGAAGCTGCGCGGTTGCCGCGCCCTCGAAGGTGCGGCCGTACTGGGGCGCGTGCTGGAGGTGGATCAAACGCCCATCGGCAAGACGCCGCGCTCCTGTCCGGCCACTTATATAGGTGTCTGGGACGTCATTCGCCGGCTGTTCGCGGACGTGCCCGAGGCGCGATTGCGCGGCTGGAGCGCGGGGCGTTTTTCCTTCAATACTTCCGGCGGGCGCTGCGAGGCCTGCGAGGGCCAGGGCATGAAGCGCGTGGAAATGAATTTCCTGCCCGACGTGCGGGTGCGCTGCGAAGTGTGCAACGGCGCGCGCTTCGACAGCGAAACGCTCGCCGTGCGCTGGCGGGGCCGGACCATCGCCGAGGTGCTTGCCATGACGGTGACTGAGGCGGTGGAGTTTTTCCACGCGCAGCCGCGCGTGCATCGCGCGCTCGAACTGCTGGAGCAGGTGGGACTCGGTTATCTCACGCTCGGCCAGCAGAGCCCGACGCTTTCGGGCGGCGAGGCGCAGCGCATCAAGCTGGTCACGGAGCTTGCCAAAGCTGCACCCGCGATACAGCGGCAGCGCGCCAAACCCACCCTCTACGTGCTCGATGAACCCACGGTCGGCCTGCACATGGCGGATGTCGAGAAACTCATCGCGGTTTTGCACCGCCTGGTCGCAGCCGGGCACACGCTGGTGGTAATCGAGCACAATCTCGACGTCATCGCCGAGGCCGATTGGGTGATTGATCTTGGCCCCGAAGGCGGCACGGGCGGTGGACGGATCGTGGCGCAAGGCGCACCAGTGACCGTGGCGCAGCGCACCGGTCACACCGGGCGAGTGCTGAGGCCGTTTCTGACGGCACGCGCCGCGTAATGAACACGATTGCGGGTAAACAGATCGTTCAGGCGCTAACTCGTCATACCGGCGTAGGCCGGTATCCAGTAAATGTGATTTTCCTGGATTCCAGGTTTGGCCGGAATGACGGGAAAAAGTAAGAATCGGAGCTTCTCCAAACCAAGATGTTTGTCATGCGCCTTAAGTGTCATTCTTTAACCCGCGTTCCATGAGCGCGCCCGCTTCCCCACAGCGCGCCGCTTGGCTGGCGCTGATTTTCCTCACCGTCGTCTGGGCGCTGAACTGGACGATCATGAAGGTGGCGCTGGATTACAGCGGACCGTTTGCCTTCAGCGCGCTGCGCTACGCCGTGGGCACATTGGTGCTGTTCGGGTTGCTGGCGTTCCGTCCCGCGCAGTTGCGGCCTTCACCCTGGCGGCCGACGATCGTGATCGGTCTCACGCAGATCGCGGCGTTCCAGACCTTTGCGCAGCTTGCGCTGGTCACCGGCGGTGCGGGCAAGACCGCGCTTTTGTCCTACACCTTGCCGTTTTGGGTGGTGCCACTCGCCTGGTGGTGGCTGCACGAAAAGCCCGGCTGGTTGCGCTGGATCTGCATCGCGGTAGCCGCGGTGGGACTGGTGTGCGTGATCTCGCCATGGCACCGGGTCGGCGATCCGGTCAGCATTCTTCTGGCGCTGGCGAGCGGCCTGGTGTGGGCAATAGGTACCGTGATCTCGAAGCGTGTATTCGATCAGCATCCCGAGGTGACGCCGCTGCAACTGACTGCATGGACGATGCTCATCGGCACGGCAGTGCTGGTGATTCTGGGATTGGTGATTCCGGAACGGCCGATTCACTGGACCACCAGTTATATATTGGCCATTGCTTACAGCGGCTTCCTGTCCTCGAGCATCGGCTGGGCCTTGTGGGCGCTCGTGGTGCAGCGTCTGCCGGCAAACGTCTCCGGCCTCACCAGCCTCGCGGTGCCGGTGGCCGGCGTGCTGTTTGCGTGGGGCCTGTTGAGCGAGCGGCCGTCGCTGGCGGAATGGATCGGTATCGCGCTGATCGCCGCGGCGCTGCTCATGCTTAACTTTTCCGAGCGCGCGGGCACAAATGCCCGCGGCGTCAACCGCGGAAATCCCACTGCACCTTGAGGATGACTTCATTGCCCCGGGCGACGACCGGCTGACCCAAGCCGGTGGTTTCGGTTACCAGGCCGTGGTTCCAGACCAGATAAATGTTGCTGGCGTCGCCGACGATCCAGCGCAGGCGCGTGTTGAGGCTCACGCCGGGAAGGCTGTTGTCGTACTGGGCGAATTCAGAAATGTAGAGGTTGGGTGTAAAAGAGTAGGTTCCGCCCAGCGTGGACAGGCGCGAGACGCCGTTGCCTTGGGGCGCGTAATAGAAAAACCATTCCTGCGAGGCGTTTAATTGCAATTTGCCGGATGGCGTGTTCCAGAAAAGCGAGACGCCGGGATGGTGCGCGGTACCGGCGTAATCGGTTCCCTGGGAGTCAATGAATTGAAACCAGAAGGGTTGCGACTGGGGGGAAGTCACTACTACGCGCCGGCGATTCCAGGTGTACCGGCCGGCGGGCACATTTACGCCGGCGAGCGTGAAGGCTTGGGTGGGCGAGTCGAAGTCGCGATACACGTCGAACTCCCAGTACCAGCCGCCGTTGGTGAGCATCTGCGGGCCGAACCACCATTCCGAGCTTTGTTTGCCGCCATCCTGCGCGCCGAAACCATCCACCTCGGAGTAGTGACCGTCGAACCAGAACTGGTGCGCCCAGTTGAACCAACTGTCGGCTGACGGCCGCGGCTGGTAAGCGGCCTCCGTGTAGTACTGACGCGTGCCGGGTCGCTGCAGGAAGCCAATGCCGGGATTAAGTCCGTCGCCAAACACGTTGACCTGGGCGATGCCGTACCAGAGATCGTTGGGATATTCGATGCTCGCACCGTAACCGTTGGCATTGCCTGTGGACAGGTCACCGCTGGAATGTGCACCCCAGGCGGACAGGTACAGGTTCTTGTCGCCGTTGAAACTTGCAGTTTTCCACAACGCATCGGTGCCCACAAAGGTATTGCTGCCTGCGCCCAGTGGATCGCCGTGAGTAATGAGCGTACCGAGTTGCAGGTTCTGGTCGGGGCTGTAGGTGCCGCGACCGGCGAACAGGTTGGTGGCGTCGGATACACCGGTGCCGGCCATTTGCGTGTCCAGGAGCGCCAGCGATCCGCTGTTGGATTGACCGATGAGCTTCACGCCTTCGTTGAGCGGTACCGGCTCGCCGTTCACCAGACCGATACTGCGCGAGTAATAAGGAATAAAACCGGCATTGGCCAGCTTGTAACCGAAGCTGAACAGATTGGACCCTTGCAGGAAGAACTGGCGTTTCTCAGGGAAGGACAGCGCGAAGCGGCCAGTGTTGATCTGCTGCTGGTCGGCTTCGGCCTCGGCAAAATCCGTGTGGTAGGTGAACAGCCCGGCGAGCGAGGGGTTGAAGTCGTATTTCAGATCGAAACCAACATTGCTGGTGCTGCCGCGGCCGCTCTGGTACTTGGCGAGGCCATAGGGCTGAAAGTCCCAGCCCTGGCCCTGTTCCAGGCTCTGCACGCCGGTGAGCGTGCCTTCGTATTGCAGCTTGAGCACCGAGGCATTCAAGGTGGTGCCGGACCAGTTGAGCGTCAGGAGATCGCGCGGCACGTTGCGCGTGACGTTGAAACCCCAGGCGCTGACGTGCTTGCCGAATTGCAGACTACGGGTGTCGATGGCGATTTCCGCGGTCCAGCCGTGGGCATTGCGGCTCACTGCCGCCGTCCAGATGCCGTCCCAGTTGTAGTCCACGCCATTGTTGCTGTTGATGGCGGGCGTGGGCGCCAGGAGCCCGTCGGCCATGGCGCCGGCCGCGTTCACCTGAAACGTGTAGGCCACACGTTGGGTATCAAATGTGTCAATCACAAAACCCACGTAATCGTCATTGCTCTGATCGCCGTCGCGTACCAGCGTGTGAGTAGCGATTTTCGCGGGATCGGGATCCTCGGCGATCACGCCGATGTACAGCGTATGGGCGTCGTGCAGCAGCAGGATTTTTGTATGGTAGGGCGTGGGCTGACCGGGATGGGGGCTTTGCTGGGTGAGGTCGACGATCACGCCCGCATGCTGCCAGGCGGGTTCGTCGAGCTTACCGTCAATGGTGATGGGTCCGTCCGCCGGCATGGCCATAACCGTGGGCGGCGTGGATGGCTGGGCCCGTACGCCGGACGGGCAGAGCAGCACGCAACCCAAAATCAAGCCAGCCAGACCGGGGTAACGGCGAAGCATGGAAGTCATCCCTGGCGCAGGCTGCGCCGTGTTCCTGTCTAAGATGTGCCGGCGGCAAAAAAAGTCTATCTGGGGGGCAGAATGTTTTTGTGTAGGGGAGTGGAACTTGACGTGGACTTGTCTGTCATCGGCTGTTTGTCGTAAAGCTGCCCATTGTGGGAGCGACGGTCCCCGTCGCGATTCTTGCTCGGCAATCGCGGCGAATATCGCCGCTCCCACAAACGGTAAGCCGGTGTCAGGGCGCACGCAGACTGATGTTGCCGCTCAGCGTGTGGGCGGTCACCTGGGCGTCGCCTTTTCCGCTCGTGAAGTGCAGCTCGACGCCGGGGCCATATTCGCTGGTGCGCTGGGCGCGCGGACCGAAGCTGTTGGTGATGTCACCGCTGAAGCTGTAGAGGTCGAAGCGCGCATCCGGTGCGCCGGGAAAGGCCAGCGACAGATTGCCGCTGGTGCTGTTGAAGGAATAATTCCCGGACTTGGCGAGCTTGGCGGAAAAATCCACGTTGCCCGAGGTGGAACTCAGGCGCACACGATCAAGGCGGCTGTCGAATACCTTGACCGTGCCGCTGATGCTCTCGGCCTGCACGTCGCCGTCCACATCGTTGATTTTCACGTCGCCGCTGATGCTGTGGCCAAGCACGTGCGCACCGGGCGCGGAGCCGGTGATGGTCACCTCGCCGCTGACCGATTTGGCGGAGATGTCATTGGCGTGCGAATTGAGCGTCACGTCGCCACTCACGCTTTCCAGTTGTGCACGGCCGCTGACACCGCTGGTACCGATATCGGCACTCACGGTGTTCACCGACAGGCGGCTGGCCACCGGTACGTGAATGGTCAGATCCGCTTCCGATTGGTTGTGAGAGTTGTTCGGATACACCGCGCGGATTTCCAGGTCATCGGCGGAGCCGTGGATGTCGAGTGTGACGTCGCCACTGAGCGTACCGGTGACCTGTACCTGATTATTGTTCCAGCCCTGTACCGTGATCGAGCCGGCAATGTTGTTGACCCGCACGCTGGCGCTGGCCGTGGCGGCACGGGTCTGATTGACGTTACCGTCATTGGCCGGGTAGGCATACGCCGAATTGGCGACCAGCATCATCACCGTAAACAGGCATACCGCCGTCACGAATGACACCAGGGTGTAAGTCAGTACCAGCATGATGCGTTTCATATATCGGTCCTCGCAGTGGTTTGAACCTGGGCCTGTTGGGCTTCATTCAGGAGCCGGGTCTGCTGCTGATATAGATTGAACAACAGGGCCCGCAGGTTTACATCGTCGGGATATTTTTTGAGTGCCGCCTGGGTATGCAGGATGTCCACGTTCACCATGCGCAGGTTGTCGAGCAGCGCGGCGCGCGCCTTGGGCGGCAGACCGTTATCGCTGACCAGCTGCGCCGTGAATTGGGCGAGCATGTCCACTGCCTTGGTGACTACGCCGTGGTCCGTCGTGGCGCTGGCCACGATCTGCGTGCCCGGAGCAGTGGGTCGCAGCAGGCTCCAGGTGATCGCGGCCGCCGCTACCACCACGGCAGCCACCGCCACACCGTAGCTCCAGCCGTTGCGCACGCGGCTGCGGCGTGCCGCAATGCGCGCGGCGATAGCGGGCCACAGGTCGCGCGCCGGCTCGATAGTGCGCGGCAGCCTGGCGAGCCCCGCATCCAGTTTTTCATCGGGTTTGATATTCATGTCTGCAACCTCGCTTGCAGCAGTTGGCGCGCACGGTGCACGTGCGCCTTGCAGGTGCCCGTGGCAATGCCGGTTTGGGCGGCGATTTCCTCGTGGCTGTAGCCCTCGACGGCGTGCAGCACGAATACCGCGCGCGCCGCCGGTGGCAGGCTTGCGATCAGTTTTTCCATGTCCATGTCCGCATCGGGCGCCTCCTCGGGCGCCGCGTGACTCTCGATGAATTCCGTGTCGCCCGGTTGCACCAGCCGCAAGTGGCGGCGCTCCAGTTTCAGGCGCTGCAGTGCCACGTTGATGGCAATGCGCGTCAGCCAGGTGGCGAAACTGCTGTCGCCGCGAAATCGGCTGAGCGCATCCCAGGCGCGCACGAAGGCGTCCTGCGTGCATTCCTCGGCCGCACCGCGGTCGGCGGTGATCCGCAGACATACACTGTGCACCCGGCCCGCATGCCTTCGGTAGAGCTGTTCGAACGCGCCCACATCGCCGTCCCGCGCCCGGGCGGCGAGGGCGGCCGATTCATCGCGACTCGTGGCGGGGTTGCCTGGTGGACTCAGGGGCACGCTGGCGGCTTCCATACCCGTTCGATTGTGCGGCGGGCAGAATGGTTTATACGCTTCACAACTATATGCGGCCAGGCTGCGGGCTATCCATGGCAAAGGCCTGTCAGGCATGCTCACCGGCCGGGCATGCAGGCGGGTGCCGGCCGGCCGTCTGGTAATATGCGGCGCCCAGTCCGCAGAACGAAACGCTTTTCCCATTGTCCATGTTCTACCGGTGGCCGCCGGCCAACCGCGATTCCCGAGACCAGGAGAATGCCATGAAGAAAGCTGCCTTGGTGTTAATCGGCACGACCCTGCTGTGGGCCGGATTTGTGTGCGCCCAACCGGCGGAAAAGCTCGTGTACCCGGTCGCGCACCGGGACAATACCGTGGACGTGTATTTCGGCACCAAAGTGCCGGCGCCCTATCAGTGGATGGAGAATCTGGAAAGCCCGGCATTGCACAAGTGGGTGGAGGCCGAGAATGCCGTCACCGATGCGTATCTCGCCAAGATTCCCGTGCGCGGCTGGATCAGCCAGCGCCTGACCACGCTGTGGAACTATGCCAAGGAAACCACACCCGATCAGCTTGCCAACGGCATGCTGTTTTTCCGCCGCAATTCCGGCCTGCAGAACCAGTCGGTGGTGTATGTGCAGCAGGCCTTCGGTGCCACGCCGCGCGTGTTGATCGATCCCAACAAGCTGTCACCGGACGGATCGATCGCGCTGGCCTTCGGCGTACCTTCGCCGGACGGCAAGTACTACGCGTACGCGCTTTCCCAGGGCGGCTCGGACTGGGAAACCGTGCATGTGCTGGATGTCGCGACCGGTAAAGAGTTACCGGATGAGGTTCGGTGGGTGAAGTTTTCTGGAATTTCCTGGACCAACGACAACCAGGGTTTTTATTACTCGCGCTATCCGCAACCACCGAGCGGCGAAAACCAGATCAACCAAAAGGTCGTCAACCAGAAGCTTTACTACCACCAGCTCGGCACGTCGCAGTCCACAGATCGGCTGGTTTATTCCGTGCCGGCCCACCCGGAATGGATCGCGGGAGGCACGGTCAGTGACGACGGGAAGTATCTATTTGTCTTCGTGGTGAACGGCACGTCACCCAACAATCAGTTGTTGTATGCGGACCTCGGCAATCCGGCCAAGCCGGACATCGGCGCCAAGCTGCAACCGCTGTACATGCAGAACGATGCGGCCTACGCGCCGGTCGGACATGTGGGTGACACGCTGTATCTGCAGACCACGCTGGATGCACCCCGGGGCCGCGTCGTAGCCACGAGTTTCCGCCATCCGGATCCCGCCGGCTGGCGCGTGGTGCTGCCGCAAGCGGAGGGCGTGCTGGCCAACGCGGCGATGACCGACGGACGGATTCTTGCGGACTACGAAATCGTCGCGAAAAGCCGCTTGCAGTTGTTTGATACCAGTGGGAAGTTGCTGCGCACGCTGGATTTGCCGACGCTGGGAACCGTGGGCGGCATTTCCGCACGCAATGACACCCGGACGCTGTACTACGCGTTCACCTCCTATCTTTATCCGACCACGCTGTATCGCTACGACGTCGCGGACGGCGCGACGGCGGTGTATTTCCGGCCGGACGTGAAGTTCGACCCGGCAGCGTACGAAACCCGGCAGGTATTCTACACGTCGAAGGACGGCACCAAGGTGCCGATGTTCATCGTTGCGAAGAAGGGCATCAAGCTCGACGGCAGCCATCCGACCGTGCTGTATGGCTACGGCGGCTTCAATATTTCCATCACACCGGGCTTCAATCCGATGCTGCCGGTATGGCTGGAAATGGGAGGCGTGTACGCGGTCGCGAACCTGCGCGGCGGCGGTGAATACGGCGAGTCCTGGCACAAGGCGGGCATGCTCGGCAACAAACAAAATGTCTTCGATGATTTTGCCTGGGCCGCAAAGTACCTGATCAAGGAGGGCTACACCTCGTCGAAGCACCTGGGCATCCAGGGCTATTCCAACGGCGGTCTGTTGACCGGCGCCTCGATCACCCAGCATCCGGAATTGTTCGGCGCCGCCTACATCGGCCACGGCGTGCTCGACATGCTGCGTTATCAGAGATTCTCCGGCGGCGCGCTGTGGGCCCCGGAGTACGGCACCTCCAACATCAAGAAGGACTTCGAATGGCTGATCAAGTATTCGCCGCTGCAGAACATTCACCCGGGCACCTGCTATCCGCCGACGTTGATCACCACGTCTTGGGACGATGACCGGGTGGTGCCGATGCACGAGTTCAAGTTTACGGCGAAGATGCAGCGTGCTCAGGCGTGTGCAAATCCGATCCTGCTCCGCACCACCGGCAGCACCAGCCACGTGTATATGCCCACCGACAAGCAGATCGCGCAGACCGCCGACGTCTGGGCGTTCGAGGCGCATAACCTCGGGATTACCGCGTCGCCCGCCCCAAACTGATTCGGCCGCGCGCCGTGCGAGTGCGGATGTGACAGCCGTGACGTAATAATCGTCCCCGGGATATGCTACTGCGGAGTCGAAACCGAACACTTGAGACAGGGAGGAAGCCATGGGGTTATCGGTTCGTTCAATTGCCGGGTTGGCGCTTGCGTTGAGTTTTGTCCTGCCGGCTTATGCGGTGGCGGAAAATCAAGATGCGGTACAAATTCGCGACGTGGCAAGGCAGCAGGCGGTCGCCTGGAACCGCCACGACGCCAAAGCGTACGCGGCGCTGTTTACCGAGAATTGCGACGTGGTGAACGTGGTCGGCTGGTGGTGGAAAGGCCGTGCGGAATTGCAAAACAAGCTTGCGGCGGCTTTCTCGCACACCTTCCGGGAAAGTACACTCACGATTACCGATGTGCAGGTGAGGTTCCTGACTCCCGACATCGCGCTGGCGCATGCTTACTGGACCATGACGGGCGCAAAAATGCCGCCGGGCATGCCGGAACCACGCGTCGGCTTACAGACGCTTGTGATGACAAAGCAACGGGGGCGCTGGTTGATTTCCGGATTTCAGAACACCCTTAGCCGTCCCGAGCGACCATTCGCCACAAAGCCGCAAATCCCACATTGAGTCAGGCGCACACGCGGTTCGGCGGCCTGCTTGACACAGTGTTGCCAAATAAAAAAGCCGGCATTGAGCCGGCTTTGATATTTTCGGGGGAAAAGAGCTTCAGGCCTTGATGGCGTGAATGGCGTCGTTCAGGCGGCTTTTGTGGCGTGCGGCCTTGTTGCGGTGGATCAGGCCCTTGTCGGCCATGCGGTCAATCACCGGCACCGCTTCCTTGTAAGCGGTTGCGGCTTCGGCCTTCTTGCCTTGAGCCGTCAGTTTGGCGACTTTCTTGATGTGGCTGCGCACCATGGAACGCAGGGGCGCATTGTGTTCGCGATGCGCTACCGATTGACGCGCACGCTTCTTGGATTGCTTGGTATTGGCCAAGGTGAAACTCCTGGAAAAATCCGTAATTTGAGGCCGGGACCGGCCGCAAAGGCTGCGTACTATACGGATTTCATCCGGGCCGCGCAACGCAAACCGGCTTGCGCGCTGGAGCGCGCCGGTGTGCCCGCGCGCCTGGCAATTTGCATGGCGGGTTCCGACGAAGGCCGGTATTATGCGGGCCTTCAAGCGCTCAACGCCTGGACCGCCGTCGCATGTCCCGCGCCCTGTTCAAGGCCACGTCCCTCGTAGGGGGCATGACCTTTCTGTCCCGCATCCTGGGCTTCGCCCGGGATGTGGTGCTGGCGCGCTTTTTCGGCGCCGGTGCGGTCATGGACGCGTTTTTCGTGGCCTTCAAGATCCCGAACTTTCTGCGCCGCACCTTCGGTGAGGGTGCGTTCTCGCTCGCCTTTGTGCCGGTAATCTCGGAATACAAGACCACCCGCGAACACGCCGAGGTCAAGGAACTCGCGGACCGCGTGGCCGGCAGCCTGGGGCTGGTGCTGTTCGTGGTCACGGTGATCGGCGTGATCGCGGCGCCGGTGCTGGTGTGGATTTTCGCGCCGGGTTTCAGCGCCCACGAAAGCAAATATGAACTTACGGTCGCCATGGTGCGGATCACGTTTCCGTACCTGCTGTTCATCTCCCTCACGGCGTTCGCCGGCGGCATTCTCAATACCTATGGGCGCTTCGGCGTGCCGGCGTTCACGCCGGTGCTGCTCAACATCATCCTGATTGCGGCCGCGGTTTGGCTGGCGCCGCACCTGCACAGTCCCGCCATGGCGCTCGCCTGGGGCGTGTTCGTCGCCGGCGTGGTGCAACTCGCGTTCCAGATTCCGTTCCTGTGGCGGCTCAAACTCCTGCCGAGGCCGCGGCTCTCCGAGGGGCACGAGGCGGTGCGCCGCATCCTGAAGCTCATGCTGCCGGCCCTGTTCGGCTCATCGGTCACGCAGATCAACCTGGTGGTGGACACCATCATTGCGTCGTTCCTGGCGACCGGCAGCGTGAGCTGGCTGTATTATTCCGATCGCCTCATGGAATTCCCGCTCGGCGTATTCTCGATCGCGCTCAGCACTGTAATCCTGCCGAACCTGGCGCAGCATTTTGCCGCGAAGTCGTTCGCGGGGTTTTCCGCCACCCTCGACTGGGCACTGCGCCTCGCGGTGGTGGTGGCGATTCCGGCCGCGGTCGGGTTGTTTTTTCTCGCCGGCCCCTTGCTGGTAACTTTGTTCAATTACGGACATTTCAACGCGTATGACTCGCGCATGGCGGAGGCCAGCCTGATGGCGTACGCCGTCGGCCTCGTGGGATTCACGCTGGCTAAGGTGCTGTCGCCCGGGTTTTACGCGCGCCAGGATTCGCGCACACCGGTCAGGATCGGGGTGATTTCCGTGGTGGCTAATGTAATTCTCAATCTGGTGATCACGGTTCCCTGGGCGTTGAGCGGGCTGGCCGCGCCGCACGCAGGCCTGGCCTTGTCCACATCGCTCGCGGCGTTCATCAATGCCGCACTGCTGTATCGCGGTCTGCGACGGGCGCAGGCGTATCAGCCCACCGGGGGCTGGCGGCTTTTGTGGCGGCGGGTGCTGATTGCGAATGTGGCGATGGCCGCGCTGCTCTGGGGACTGGTTGATCCCTTGCACGTGTGGGTGGTGCGTGCGGCTGGACAACGGGCGCTATGGCTGGCGATCTGGATCGCGGCCGCCATCGTGGTGTATTTCCTGGCACTATTCCTGAGCGGCTTCCGCCTGCAGCATTTGCGCCGCGCGCCGGTGACCTGATTGCGGACACTCCTTATATATAATCCTGAGACCGCGCCGTGGAGTTGATCCGCGGCTTGGTGAACCTGAAGGCGCGGCACCGCGGATGTGTCGCGAGCATCGGCAACTTCGACGGCGTGCATCTCGGCCATCGCGAAATCGTACGCATGCTGACAGACCGCGGCCGGGAGGCGGGCCTGCCGGCGGTAGTGGTGACCTTCGAGACGACGCCGCAGGAGTATTTCAATGCAGCCGCGCCACCCGCGCGCTTGATGACCTTGCGCGAAAAGTACCAGGCGCTCGCCGCTTGCGGCGTCCAGCGGTTGCTGTGCCTGCGCTTTAACCGCGCACTTGCGGAGCTGCCGGCTGAAACTTTTATTGAACACGTGCTGGTCCGGGATTTGGGCGTTCGCCAGGTAGTGGTGGGCGAGGATTTCCGGTTCGGCCGCGGACGCACCGGTGATTTTGCCCTGCTTAAAACCGCTGGCGGACGCTACGGCTTCGGAGTGAGTGCCGCAATCACGGTCATGCAAGGGGGCGAGCGGGTCAGCAGTACACGCATCCGCGCCTGCCTCGCGGCCGGCGATCTAGAGGTGGCGGCAAAGTTGCTGGGCCGACCATTTTCGCTGAGCGGCCGAGTCAGCCATGGTGCGCGCTTGGGCCGCCAGCTCGGCTTTCCCACCGCCAATATCGCCTTGCGCCGGCGGGTCGCGCCGGTGCGTGGAATTTTTGTCGCACGCGTACAGGGTGCGGACGCCGGTGTGCGTTACGGCGCCGCCTATGTGGGCAGCCGACCGGCAGTTGGCGGTCTGCGCACGGTGCTGGAGGTTTTTCTGTTCGATTTTGACGCCACACTCTATGGCCGGCGCCTGAGGGTGGAACTGCTCGCGCGTTTACGCGATGATGCCCGCTTTGAAAATCTCGAGTCGCTGCGCGAACAGATCGTGTGTGATGTGCAGGCCGCGCGCGCGTGGCTCAACGGCCGCAACCTGCAATGAACAATAATTGCCGATGGATAAACCCGTGACCGACTACAAGCACACGCTCAATCTGCCGCGCACCGATTTCGCCATGAAGGCGAATCTGCCGCAGCGCGAGCCGGAAATGCTCAAGCGCTGGGTGCAGGAGGACGTCTATGGCCTGCTGCGCGAGGCGCGCAAGGGCCGCGCACGCTTCGTGCTGCAGGACGGGCCGCCGTATGCCAACGGCAACATCCACATCGGTCACGCGGTCAACAAGATCCTCAAGGACATCGTGGTCAAGTCCCGCTCACTCGACGGATTTGACGCACCCTACATTCCGGGCTGGGATTGCCACGGCCTGCCCATCGAGCAGCAGGTGGAGAAAAAGCTCGGACGCGTCGGCCAGAAGGTGGACGCCAAGGCGTTCCGCGCCGCCTGCCGCGCTTACGCGCAGGAACAGGTGGACAGCCAGCGCGCCGACTTCAAACGCCTCGGTGTACTCGGCGACTGGGAGCATCCCTATCTCACCATGGCGCCGGCTTACGAGGGCAGGCAGTTGCGGGCGCTGGCTGAAGTCATCCGCCGTGGACACCTATATAAAGGTCTGAAACCCGTGCACTGGTGCCTGGATTGCGCCTCCGCGCTGGCCGAGGCCGAAGTCGAATACGAGGACAAGAGTTCGCCCGCCATTGATGTGCGCTTCCCCGTGGCTGAACCGGCGGATCTGCAGAAGCGCCTGCGCATTGCCAACAGCCGCCTGCCCGCATCGGTCGTCATCTGGACTACCACGCCCTGGACGCTGCCGGCCAACCAGGCGGTGGCCTTGCACCCCGATTTTGAATACGCGCTGGTTGAATGTGACGCGGGCCTTGGCCATGAACGGTTGCTGCTGGCGCGCGAACTCGTGCCGGTTGTGATGCAACGCTTCGGCGTAGCGCAGTGGAAGACGCTCGCCGTCGTGCGTGGCAAGCAGCTTGAGGGGCTCAAGTTGCGGCATCCGTTTTACGCGCGCGCCGTGCCGGTGGTGCTCGGTGAGCATGTGACACTCGACGCCGGCACCGGCGCGGTGCACACCGCGCCTGGCCACGGTCTTGAGGACTTCGCGCTCGGCCAGCAATACGCCCTCAAGCTGGACAACCCGGTGGACAATCACGGCGTGTTCGTCGCGGGCACCGAGCTGTTTGCCGGCGAACACGTGTTCAAGGCCAACGAGCACATCATCCGCGTGCTCACCGAGCGCGGCATGTTGCTGCATCACGAAACCATCCGCCACAGCTATCCGCACTGCTGGCGCCACAAGACACCGGTGATTTTCCGCGCCACGCCGCAGTGGTTCATCGGCATGCAGCAGCATGGCTTACGCGCGCAGGCATTGGCCGCGATCAAACAAGTGCAATGGACGCCGGGCTGGGGCGAACAGCGCATCGAGGGCATGGTGGCCAACCGGCCCGATTGGTGTATCTCGCGCCAGCGCACTTGGGGTGTGCCGATCACGCTGTTCGTGCACAAGCAGACGGCCGAGTTGCATCCGCGCACCCAGGAGCTGCTGGAAGAGGTGGCCGCGCGCGTCGAGCGGGCCGGCATTGACGCCTGGTTTGATGCGGACGCCAGGGAACTGTTGGGCGCGGATGCCGAACACTACGAGAAAGTGCCGGACATTCTCGACGTGTGGTTCGACTCCGGCGTGGTGCATTACTGCGTGGGCGGGCCGCGCCTCGCATTGGGTGCCGGCCATCCGGCGGATCTGTATCTGGAAGGTTCCGATCAGCATCGCGGCTGGTTCCAGTCTTCGTTGCTGACTTCTGTGGCCATTCACGGCAGTGCGCCCTACAAAGGCGTGCTGACCCACGGCTTCACCGTGGACGAGCAGGGCCGCAAGATGTCGAAATCGCTCGGCAACGTGGTTGCGCCGCAGGAAGTCATCAAGCGGCTGGGCGCCGACGTGTTGCGCTTATGGGTGGCCGCCACCGATTACAGCGGTGAGCTGTCGGTGTCCGACAACATACTCAAACACATGGCGGAAGCCTATCGCAAGATGCGCAACACGCTGCGCTATCTGCTGGCCAATCTTTACGATTTCGAACCCGCGCGCGATGTGTTGCCGGTCGAGGAACTGCTGGCACTGGATCAGTGGCTGCTGGCTCGGGCCGCGCAACTGCAGGACGAGGTGCGCAAGGCCTACACGGATTACCAGTTCCACGTCATTTACCAGAAGGTTTACAACTTCTGCGTGGTCGAGCTTTCGAATTTCTATCTCGATATCGTCAAGGACCGCGAATACACCACGCAGGCCGCGAGTCGCGCGCGCCGCTCCTGCCAGACCGCGATGTATCACGTGGCTGAAGCCATGCTGCGCTGGCTCGCGCCCGTCCTGAGCTTCACCGCCGAGGAAGCCTGGCGGTACCTGCCGGGAGCGCGCGCCGCCTCGGTATTCTTGGCGGAATGGCACACCTTGCCGCGCGTGAGCGTGGACACGGCGACCTGGGACACGCTGCTCAAGGTACGCGATGCCGTACGCAAGGAACTGGAGCAGTTGCGCATCGCGGGCCGCATCGGCTCACCTCTGGATGCGGAGGTGAACTTGTATTGCGATGCTCCGCTGGCATCGGCGCTGCGGAAATTCGGGGACGAGCTGAGATTCCTGTTCATTGTTTCCTATGCGCGCGTGCACCCCGCCGGTCAGCGGCCGCCAAATGCCGAGGCGGCGGCTGAACTGTCGGGGGTATGGCTGGTCGCGAAACCGTCGGCGCATGCCAAGTGCGCGCGCTGCTGGCAGCATCGTGAGGATGTGGGCAAGCATGCACAACATCCGGCGCTGTGCGGGCGTTGTGTGCAGAACGTGGAAGGATCGGGCGAGCAAAGGGAGTTTGCATGAACGCCGAGCAGCCGTCGAAATACGGCGCATGGATCTGGCTGTGGCTCTCGGCCGCGGTCATCGTGCTCGATCAGTTGAGCAAGTGGCTGGTGGTGAGCCACCTCGCGGTTTACGATTCCATCCGGGTGCTGCCGGTGTTCAACCTCGTGCTGATCCACAATCCCGGTGCCGCTTGGAGTTTTCTCGCCAGCGCCTCCGGCTGGCAGCGCTGGTTTTTCACCATCCTGGCCCTGGTCGTGAGTGCCGCCATCGTCGTGTGGCTGCGTTTCCTGCCACGCCGGGAAAACCGCTGGCGGTCATGCGCGCTCGCTCTGGTGCTGGCCGGGGCGCTCGGCAACGTCATTGACCGGCTGTGGTACGGCTACGTGATTGATTTTATCCAGTTCCACTATCAGGGCTGGTATTACCCGGCCTTCAACCTGGCGGACTCCGCCATCACGGTCGGCGCGGCCATGCTCATCCTGGAAGGCTTGTTTTCCCGCAGGCGTACCACGACCTGAACAAGCGCACCAGGGTCAAAAAGTGTTTGCGTCTGATGTGATGCCAGAAATTTTCAGACTGGCTGGCGCCGGGATCACGGGCAGGACAAGTTGGTGTCACTGTTGGGCTGGTCCGAATACCGCACACGTCCCGTGACGCTGATGATCAGCGCGCCGTCGTGTCTGCGGTCCTCGGAACAATAGCGCAGCGTGCCATTGACGCTGTTGGTACCGATAGGCCGAAAGGTGAATGAATTGCGGTTACTGACGACGCGCGCCCCGGTCTTGCTCGAACCATGCACGCGTAAAACGGGTTCGCCCGCATTGACCTGCACCGCACTGTCGCGATTCAGGTTGTCGAATATCAGCCAGCCGCTATTCCAGTCCGGCAGGCTGTGGTCACAGCGTTGGCCATCCGCACTTTTGCACAGTACCACGTAGCTGTTGCGCACAATGGCGCTCTGGCGCGCGAAGTTGAGCGCTGCGTGCAGTTCATTGACCGTGGCAGTCGCACGATTCCGGCGCACAACGTGGGTGAAACCGGGTACCGCAAGGCTGACGAGGACCAGCAGCAGAGTGCCGGTAGTCAGCAATTCCAAAAAAGTAAATCCGCATTCCCTGCGCATGTTTTCCTTCCTGGATGACATGGCGTGAGTCCGCAGTTTACGCCGGCGGCGCATCGGCGGCGACGTGGCCGTCGGCCGAGGGCTGAGGCCGTAGCACCGCAGGGAAGCCAGCAGGCAGGAATGGCCGGCATGGACAGCGGCCAAACCATTTGCCTATACTTGCCAGTCCGGAGCTTATGTAACCATCATGATGCACACATTCGAATTCGCACCCTTGAGCGGCGGGGCCTTGGCGACCGAACTCGCAAGCCGGGGCGTGACGCCGACACCCCAGCGCCTGCAGATCGCCGAGCTGCTGTTCTGCAAGCCACAGCATGTGTCCGCGGATCAGATTCTCGCTGCGGTGAATCGCGGCGACGCCAGGGTCTCCAAAGCGACGGTTTACAACACGCTGCGCCTGCTGTCCGACAAAGGTCTGATACGCGAAGTGATTGTGGACCCCGCACGCGTATTTTATGACCCGACCACGCATGCGCATCACCATTTTTACAATGCGGATACCGGCGAACTGACCGACATTCCTCCGGAACAAGTCGAATTTGCGAAACTTCCGGCGCCGCCTCTCGGCACCGAGCAGGATGGCGTGGAAGTTATCGTGCGTTTGCGGCGCCGCCACCGGCGCTGAGATTTACGCCCCTACTGTCATCCGCTATACTCCCGCGCGCTTGAAATCCAGGTATTGCATGCCGGCGTAGCTCAGTTGGTAGAGCAACGCATTCGTAATGCGTGGGTCGGGAGTTCGACTCTCTCCGCCGGCACCAATTCAATCAACGACTTACATCATCACTTCACGAGCCTGAGTCTCGGGTGTGCCAAATTTGTGCCAAATTCATGTCCAATTGGCTTCGGCACCACTCGCTCCGCATGCGCACGCAGGTGATTGACGCCTAAATGCGCGTAGCGCTGAACCATCTCGGCGCTCGCCCATCCGCCCAACTCCTGCAGCACGTTCAACGGCGTCCCCGCCTGCGCGTGCCACGAGGCCCAGGTGTGCCGCAAGTCATGCCAGCGGAAACTCCCGAGTTCCGCTTTTCTGACGGCGGCTCGCCAGGCCTTCGTGTTCACCTGCCGGATGGGTTTCCCCCGGTAGCTGAACACGTAACGCTCATGCTGACCCAGGCAAGCTCTCAACACCGCTGACGCTTCCGAGTTGAGCGGCACACCGATGGCTCGTCGCGCCTTGGCCTGATCCGGGTGAATCCACGCCAGGGCTTGCTTCAAGTCCACCTGTGACCACTCAAGACCCGAAACATTACGCTGTCTTAATCCCGTTGCGAGTGCAAAGCGCGCCATGGCGGCCTGATGCGTAGGCAGATACGAGAGCAACCGTTCCGCCTGCTCCGGAGTGATCCAGCGTATCCGGGCGTTGTGCACCGGAAAAAGCCGGACCTTCGGAATGCGGTCGAGCCACTCCCATTCGTCGCGAGCCTTGCGCAATATCGCCCGCACCAATGCCAGATGGCGATTTGCGGTCGCCGGGCTCGCCTCGTGCGCTTTCGCTTCGCCAATCTCGACCACGAGCTCCCGGGTGATTTCGTCCAGGCGCTTGCCGCCGAGATAGGGATCCAGCCAACGCAGGATCGCCCGATCCTGATCGTGCGTCGCCTTGTGGGTCGTCTCACTCAGCCACTTGACAGCGGCTTCCTTCCACGTGTGCCGTGGCCGGTCGCCGAGCTTCGTGACCCGCCAGTGCTCCGCCTTGAGCTTGTCCTCGAACTCCTGCGCGGCCTTCCGGTTCGTAGTCCCAGTAGAGCAGCGTATTCGCTTTCCGTCCGGCGCGGTGAACGACGTCCACCAGGTATTGCCGCGTTTCTTGACTGCCATGACTGTACCTCCATAGGTTTGCAGTCACTTCGCGGCGCTTGCCGGGGAGAAGCGTAGAGCGAGCGCAGGTGGCGCGCAAGCTCCGACTCCAAAAACACCCAGCGCTTGCCCGGTTTGGCCCCGGGGACGAGGCCGCCCTTGGCCTTCTCGCGCAGGCTCGCGGGCGACATGCGCAGGAAACGTGCCGCTTCCACGAGGTCGAGCGTCCGCTCCCGTACCGGGCCTGAAGCCATGGCTGCCAATCTCAAGTGACTGTCGTGGAGTCAAGCGTAGGGGCGGGACAGGAAGAAAAAAATTCCCGCCGAGCGCGGAAAGGACCTTTCCAGGGGATCAATTCAGAGCATGCGGATCGTGTGTGGGGAGCCGGTGGTTCGCCGACGTATTCCGGTGAAAACCGCCGTTAATTGCGGAAGGGAAAGCACTATTGGTTCTGATCAAAACCCACCCCCACCAAGCCCGATCTTGATCGGTCGGTATAGACTAAAATTGTTGCCAGACGAGGTGCCGCAACTGGCCAATAGCAGAAGTTCGTGCGAAGACTAGAATGGACCGAAATTAAGGGCAGACGTCAAGCCGACTAAAGCAATTTGGAAGTACTTCAAGCTCGGAATATTTAGATTAGAGAACTACAAAGAGGATGTGCGTGCCATACACACACAACCAACAACACAGGAATGGGACTCCCAATAAGTCTCAATGGGTGGTCTCTCTGGCTGACGAACTAGCATCGTTTAACCATGCGACTGCTCAAAATTGGTTTGTAGATTTATGGGGTTGGGGGCTGCATCTACCTGGGGGGTCGCCTGCGCAACTTGGCACAAGTGTTGGCAACATGAGAGCGCTGTTCATTGCTAAATTTGTAGCAAATCGAAACAGAAATGATAATTGGCATGGCTATCCGGCGGATTATTGCGTGAACTCACAGGACATCCCAAAGGCCGAAGTGCTACAAAGGTGGCTTGCGGCTGGGGTGTGTCGGCCTGCTGCAGTTAGAAAGATTAGTCGAGGCAAGAAATGCGCCCTTTAAAGCTGACCATTACTGGTGAATATTGGGATTCCTTTTTATATAAAGGGCGGCTGCATCTATTTACGAGAAACGGCAGTATCGAAACAATACGTTGGGATACATTAATTAGTGACTTCCGATTAAACGACTCGTTACTCAAATTACCGTTTATTTGTGCTTTTCTCAGAAGTGACTATCTCTATGGCGCGGAGTTGACACCTTTAACAAGCGATGCAGAAATCAGGGAGATCATCAGCAATAGATTCGACTTATTGGCCCAGAGTACTTTTGAGCTGTCTAAGGACGCGATCAAGAATCATTTAATAAAGGAAATGGACAACAAGTTTTACTTCCCGCATTCCGATATTGATATTTATACTGACAACATTTATGTGGGATCCTCTAGTGGTCTTATGGCTGCGCCATGTAACAAGCACAACTCCAATCCAATCGGCCGCCGACCAGATCGGATGTGGGATGGGCCAGTCTTGGGTTTGTCAGCATCGTATGGGTCGTTGGCAATGGCCTCCGGCAGCGAAGGTCTTTATGAGTATGCTCTGCGTAGTGAAAATGTTATCGATGGCAATGACGTCGCACCGAGGCGATTGTCCAAATTAGTTTGTAACGAGTGTAACTGGAATTATTTTAGTATTTTTGGCTCAAGTGATGTTGGTGGATTTCTGGCGGATTTCTCCGATGGTTATATAGATGAATCAACCGGCTATGATTATCAGCAATACTCTTCCGCAACACCAGTAACAGATCAGCGTCGGAAAAAGAAAGTAGTAAATTCGGATCGAATATTTGGCAGCTCAGGATACGCTTGGGGCGTAAAAGACAAAATCTGCCAGGCGTCAGATGGCGGTATCAGCGTTGCACGCTACAACCCCTGGGCAAAAGCTAGTCGCAATGAGGAGAAAATAGCTTCGCTAGGAACAATTGATTTTGCGCATTGGAAGGGCGACCTGATATCTGCATCTAGCGCATTATTTGGGATAGTAGCAGAACTAGAGCATGCGATTATAGTAATTACTAGCGCGGGGCAATCAATTACCTTGGCTGGTGAGCCAATCAATTGGCGTTTTTTTGTGCGATCGAAGCACTATGAAAATCAATTACACATTGTGTATGACGACAGGATTGAGATTCTGTCGTTCAATCATGACTACGTTATCGATCAGAATACGAAATTGGCCGGAATTAGGTTTTCCGATCGTGCTCGTCGCGCTCCTGGTAGAGGACTAGGGCCGCTTGAAATGTGAGTACGTGCAATTTTGGTGAGTGAGTCGAGGTTCACTGAAGAGGAGTGGAAATTGTGATTGATTTTCCTCCGCTGATGGGTCCTGAAGTGGTAATCCGCCGTTGTCTGTTTCCCGGACAGATTCCAAATTGCAGTGTACGTTTTGAGTCAGCTCGATTCGAGCCCGCATCTCCTATCGGCCCAATTCTGATAACTGTGCCTCCAGAGGAAGACGCGTACGATAACTACGGCTGGGAAGTGCAGAACGTCTTTCCTCCCGAAGTCGCATTTATTACAGCTATGTCAATTGCGTGGCCACCGGACTACGGACAATTCAGTTTTTATCCTGCGAAATATCCGCTCAAACTGAACCTGCCCGAAGGGATGCTGCTGAAGAATGTGGATGTGATGTTTTGGATTAATTCCTTTCTGAATACTACTCCATATAACAGGGTACGAACTGCTCTCGATAGCGCTCGATCCGCAGATAGCTCTAGTTGGGATTTCAAGTCTAGTGAGTTTAGCGAAAAGGAATTCACCGAATATACGAACTTTCTATATGCCAAATTTGATCTTAAGAACGTGGTCTTGCTTCGTGGTCTCTATCACATGATCAAGGCGCGCATGCTCATGGGTCACATGGAGTTTATGGATTCTGCGGCGCTAGAACTCTATGTAGCGATGGCGGCAACTTTTGAATTGTTCTTGGATGAGCTGCGCTCTAAAGGCAATCGCAATCCAGGAAATTCTGACGTGGTGAAACGGTTTCAAGAGCTCTACAAGGTAGAACTACCAGGGAATCAGTATTTCGGTGATTACTATACCGATCGAATTAGATGTCTCCATCCGGTTGCGCGCGGCGAAGCAGCCGTGTCACCGCCGATTATGGTGGACGACGTTTTTCATCTGTATCCTGACCTACTGCGAGTATTTGAATATTTTGTAGCCGGTTCGCCCGACGAATATATAGCAAGGTACAAGTGTTTTTGGGACGACCAATCCTTCAGTGCGAAGGAAGCATTGGTTAGGTATATGACACTCGTACCGCAAGCCAAATATCGTGGATCTGCTTCATGAATTACGATACGAAGAAGAGCGGTTCTGACCCAGTTGGAGGGCCTCCAACAAGCTGATCCAGTGGCGATGTAACTTCCATGGTAAGTGGAGTCTGGATAACTAGTGTAGGACTGCGCACGCTTTCGCAGCCAAGTGGCTAATAGTAATTAGGATCAGTATGAAGTTCCGCTAAGGGTCGGAAGCTGCATTTCGCCAAGCGTACCCCGATGCGACGATTTACCACTGGAGGCGCGACGCTTTTAGAGCGTAACTGGTCGCAGTAGTTTTACCATCGTAATGCCTGGCGGTTTTCATAGCATAATCGGTGGCGGAGTTCGTCCGTAATACGCGCCGTGCGGGCCGCAAGGCTCTCTTTGCCGCCAAGCTCACGGCGGGTTTTCGCGCGGGGGATTTCTTGGCCGCCCGGTCTTTTGCTTTGGGCTTCGCGGATCCACCTCGCTCAGCCAGTTCCTGCGGGTCTTCTCCGTGTAGCGTGCGCCGTTGCCATGATTGAGGATGGCGTCGTGCTGGATCATGTCCGCGATCGTGAGCTTGGGGTCATGATCCCAAAGCGTGAGCGCCACAGCCTGGCAGGCGGCTTTGTCGATCTGCTCGCGTCGCGGCGGAGCGGTGTGCTCGGGATCCCCGTCCGGAAACCAGAACTCCGGAAGCCGCAGGCCTGCAAGCTCGCAGTAGCGCTGGATTCCCAAAGCCGAGATGAAGACGGACTCAAGCTTTGCCTTGTCAAAGTGACGTTCCTCGGCGCAGTTCTCAAGTCCGGCAACGGCTTCCCGGTGCTCGCGGGTGTGATCCTCGACCGCTGCGCGATAGCCACGGGCCTGCTCGGCCGCGTTCACCTGCGCGAGCCACTCGTCATACTTCGGTCCATCCGCGGTGATCCCGAAATCGGTTCCCCATTTATCCGAAGCGGGAGTCTCCTGCATACAAAGCGCAAGGCAGAGCGAGCGCAGCGTGTCCTGGATCGGCAGCGGCAGGGCTTCAGGGTCCGTGCCATTCGGGTCGGTGTTATGCCAGCGGTGTGCGATCTCCCAGACGCTCAGGACATAAAAGCTCGCGAGACCGGGGCTGCCACCGGCTGGAGGAGGGCTTGTCTTCGCCATGAGTCGTGGTACCGCAATGCCCGGGATTTGCAAATCCTCGGTCAAGGAGGGAAGGAATTCAACTGGGGCTGCATTTCGGCGCATCCCGGCGAGCGACCGGACGGGAATTCTGATATCCCGGTTGATATCCCGTTGCTATCCCGTTGAATGGCCACTCATATGCCGTTGAATGGGTTTTGATATCGTTTGATACGAGTATTCATACGAAAACTGCAGGATTTTGATCTCCGAGATGTGGTTTAGGTCACGCGGAGGGTGGATCCGCGTGGCTTGGTGGAGTCGGGCAGGACTTATTGTGACGGTATGACCGGTCCGCGTCAGAGGCTCGCACCGACACCTTGTGTTGTCCGGTGGAAACCGCCGCTAATTGCGGAAGGGAAAGCACTTTTGGTACTGGTCAAAACCTGCCATCATCCAGCACGACCTTGATCGGTCGGTATAGATTAAAATTGTTGCCAGACGAGGTGCCGCAACCGGCCAATAGCGGACTTTGAGACTAGCCTCTCTTGGGCTCAGTTCTGCACAAGTATAAAAAGGACATTCATGGTAAATCTCGAGCGAAATGGAGTGATGCTTCGAATACTTCTCCCGTCGTGTTTGGGATTCTTCATGGCGGCCTGCCATCCCAATGCTGGCGCCTCGACACAAGGCGTAGTGGTAAAGCTTCCCGGTACACCCTTAACTTTTCGCTCACCCAAAGGCTTTAAGGAAATGGGCGAAAATGAAATTAGCGTATATCCACCTCGGCCGGAGATGCATTTCAGGTTACCAAAATGGGACGCCGAACATGTAGGAAATAACCCGCAATTGTGGATAGGACAATTGCCACCAGCGGAAGCATATAACGCGAAAACGCTGGACCAATACATGCACAAGAGGCTCACCCCAGTGCTTCTCGCAACGACGCTTGTTAGCCCTCGTGAGATATCAGTAGACGGTGGTCGAGCTATAGAATACGGCGTGTTGAGCCCGGTGTTTGATGGGCCCGGTCCAGAAGTCTATTACGAAATCGATTTTGCACATGACGGGGTTATTTATCAGTGCGCTATGACAGCAGACCCAAATGATTACAAGCAATACGTATCTATTTTTGAGGATTTCTGTTCTTCAGTACATTTTGGGAAATAGCCTTGGACTTCACCTACCCGAATTGCCATTAAAACGACGGTTATTAGGGCGACATATGAAGTGCAGCTATGGGTCGAGAACAACTGGCCACGAAGTGTAATCAACAAAGCACGTATTGGAGTGCAGAATGCGGCCAGAAGCGGTCCTGAGAAGGCAATCCAGTCGGTCAGCTTGCCAATCCCACAACCGATTATTTTCGCAAGGAAGTACCTCAAGATGACCATCATCATCACCGCCTTTGAACGCTCACCCGATGGCGGTAAGGGATTGGCACGTGATACTCGCGTACGCTGGGCGCTTGAAGAAGTAGGTCAACCCTACGAGGTCCGCCTTGTCTCTTTCCGTGCGATGAAGGAACCCGCGCACCGCGCGCTGCATCCGTTCGGCAAAATTCCGACTTATGAAGAGGGTGATCTCGTCCTATTCGAAACAGGGGCGATTGTGCTCCATATCGCCGAGCGCTATGCGGGTTTGATGCCGAAGGATGCCAATGCCCGGGCGCGCGCGATCGTCTGGATGTTTACGGCGCTTAACACGATCGAGCCCCCCATCCTTGAATTGGCAAATGCCAAGCTTCTGGAGCGTGACAAGTCCTGGTATGAGGCGCGCCTGCCGCTGGTCCAAGATCGCGTCCGCGATCCGCTGGGACAGCTATCGAAGCGCCTGGGCGATGCCGACTGGCTCGAGGGTGCGTTCAGTGCGGGCGACCTGATGATGGTTTCAGTGCTGCTCAGGTTGAGGGCGTCGGGCATCCTGGACGAATATCAGAACCTTGCCGTATACGTCGCCCGCGGCGAAGCGCGGCCCGCCTACAAACGGGCCTTCGCCGCTCAGTTGGCGGTCAACAGCGGCAATCTACTAGCTCGCTGATTGTGTGCGGTCCTTGAGCATATCTGCTTTCAGCCAAAAAAGTTCTGCTCTCTAGTTGCGCTAAAGGTCGGCAGCGGCCTCCCGCAAAATGCGTGCCCTACGCTTCAATTTGCACTTCTTCTGTTGATTCCCTCCAAATCGACCCGCCTGTTTTGCGAGTTTTACCGCACATGCAATTTTTGCTGGGTCGGCGCTAGTCATCCACAAGGCAGCCTGAGATTTTTACTGCGACAATCGCAAGCCGGAGAGAAAGTGCTGACTAGTGCCTGCACAAGCGCGGTACTCGTGCGGATGAAGGTCACACGGTGCGTGCTGGAAGCGTGATGTTATCGGCGTCAGGGCGCTTCCAACTGGTTTCAGGTATGGCTGATGACCTTGGGCCAAAGCGGATGCGGCACCTCGGGCAGATCCGGTTCAAGGGTGAGGATGTAAACCCGCTGTTCCGTGCCTTCGCACAGATAGGCGCCGTGCAACCACTGGCCCGGCACCAGGTCGTACCAGCGCAGCTGCCCCTCGAAATCCCGCAACCCAAACGCCCGGGCGGCAATCAGTACCGACTTCGGAAAGAATTTATCCCAGCGCCCGGCGCGGATCAGTTCCACCCGGACACTGCCGCCGAGCGGCAGGGTGCCGGTTTGTTTGGGCCGGCGGCCCCAGGGAACAAGCTCCAGCGCGCCGGTGCGTTTATTGCGCACCGGCAACGCCGCGCCCGGATTTTGAAAGTAGAACCGGCTCTCCCGTCCGTTGACCGTGAAGTACACGCCCTCGCACATGCTCAGATCGTCCGGCGGTGCCCGGTCGGTTTCCAGGCAGGCGAAATCACATCCGGCATGCTGCTGCGATGCAGCAGCGGGGCCGGCATGAGGGTGAACTGGCCGTATTTATCGTTGATGCGGTCCATGACGGCATTGAACCGCCGGCGCTTCTCGGGCCATACCGTGAACAGATCCTGTTGCAGTGCGATCGGCTGGGGATCGCGCGCGTTGACCATGACCTGATGCACACCCTGGCTGTGCCAATGGGTTTTGAGATGATCCCGGCAGAAGCGATTCAGCATCCCCCCGTCCGCCATGGCAACCGGAGCACGATACGTGGCCTCGATCCAGCCGTTGTCCGTAAGCAAGCCGATCCAGAAGGTCTTGGCTTCAAGCTGGTTATGCCGCAGCCGGTAGGTCACGAGCTCAGCCATGTGCTGCAGGAAGGCGGTGAGCAGTGCGCGGTCTCGGGTCGCGGGTGGAGTGACCTTGCCGGCACTCACCTGTTTCGGGGGCGGGACATCCTTGTGTATCGGGTCGGGATCCAGGCCTTGGGCCATGAGCCAGATCCGCCGGCCGGGATTGCCGAAGCGCCGGCCGAGTTCGCTGATGGGGAGCCGTTGCATGTCTCCGCAAGTGTGAACACCTCGTGCTGATAGATAGTTGCCGATGCCCTGCTTGATGCCACAAAGCTCGGTCATCGGCACCGCGTGCAATCGCTCGCGCGCCTCCCAAGGCGGAATCACGGTAAACCCGTTGGGCTTGTGGAGCTTCGCCCCATACTTGGCCGTGGTTTTATCGCCGGATACGCCGATGCTGCACAGCAAACCGGAGGTTTCAAAAACAATGCGTCGCGCCTTGGCGGCCAGGGCCACCGGGGTGCCGAGCGCCTGGCAGTCGGTCACGTCCAGAAAGGCTTCGTCCACGCTGAACACCTCGATGTCCGGGGTTACCGCTTCCAGCGCCGCCATGATCGCGGCGGACAGCGCGGCGTAGCGCGTAGGCCGGGCCGGACGCTGGATAAGCTCCGGGCAGAGCCGCCGGCCTTCTTTGATGTGCATGCCGGTCTTGACGCCATATTGCCGGGCTTCGTAGCTGGAGGTGATGATGCAGGTCCCCTTGAGTCCATTGGTGACGGCCACCGGCCGGGCGCGCAGGCCGGGGAAATCCAGCTGCTCGATGGATGCAAAAAAAGCATTCATGTCCACCAGGATCAGGGCCCGGGGCCACCAAAGCGGGCAGGAAGAAAGCGGCATGACAGTCTATGAGCGATGGAGAATGACTGGATATTCATACAGTACATTGGCCGAGGTCAAGCTCCCCCGTGGAACCCGCATGAACGCGAGGGGGGCGTTAGACTGAACCGGGTTAAATTGAAAAGGGGCGAGGATGTGCGGCCGCTATACAGTCCGGTTCACCGAGGCGACCAGGCTTCCCGCGCACTTGGCCCAGGCCGTTCCGCAGTTTGCCCCCCGCTACAACATCGCGCCGCAGCAGAAGGCGCCGGTGATCCGGCAGGCCGACGGCAAGCACAAGGTCGAGGAACTCGTATGGGGATTCCGGCCATCCTGGCTCAAGGACAAGAACAAGGCGCAGATCAACGCGCGGGCCGAGACGCTGTTCTTAAAACCCATGTTCAAGCAATCCGCGCTCAGCCGCCGCTGCCTGGTGCTAGCTACCGGCTGGTACGAATGGCAGAAACAGCCCGGGGGCAAAAAGCAGCCTTATGCATTTCATCTTGAGCACGATGCGCTTTTTGCCTTTGCCGGAATCTGGACACGTTGGCACGGAGAAGGGGAGGAAGCGGAGGAGAACTATGCGATCGTGACCACGGGTGCGAACCCGCTCGCCGCAATAGTGCACAGCCGAATGCCGGTAGTGTTGACCGGGGAGTCTTGCGAGCAGTGGCTTAACGAGGGACCTGAGCAGGCGACTGAACTCGAAGCACTGCTCAAGCCCTATGGCGCGAAAGATCTGGACGCTTACCGCGTGAGCACCTATGTGAACAAGCCGTCGAATACCAGCGCGGAATGCCTGCGCGCAGTGTGAAGCGTTTGAATTTTGGCCACCGTAAGCATGTGGCGTTATTATGTTGATTGCCTCCAGGGAACGGCGGCGAAATCTTGCCAAGCAGTAAAGGGTTGCCGTGGTCCTATCCAATCCCGAAGCTCAAGCACGAGAAATCATTGACCGCTTGCTGACTGCAGCAGAAGTTGGGTAGTAGTTGATAGAGATCAGGTCAATATCCGTGCCGTTGTATGGCCCTTTCGTGACAAGCTATTCAAGGATGACTTTCAAGCCAGGAATGGGCGCCATTACGTTGGTCCCATGAAATGATAGAAGTGGAAATGATTGACGAGCAGGTTAAATCTAAACAACGGGTCGCCGATCACGGTGAGGTATTCACCCCCGCGTGGATGGTCGAGGCCATGCTCGACCTTGTGAAGGGCGAGACGGAGCGCATTGACTCCCGCTTCCTGGAACCTGCGTGCGGCAGCGGCAACTTTCTCGTGCAGATACTGCGACGCAAGCTCGCTGCCGTGGAGCTCAAGTACGGCAAGTCCGATTTCGAGCGACAGCACTATGCGCTGCTCGCGCTGATGTGCATATACGGCATCGAGCTGCTGCCCGACAACATCGCTGAGTGTCGTGCCAATCTGCTGGAGATCCTCGCCGATTACCTGAAGCTCGCGGAGCCGGACGCGCTCTATCGGGCAGGGTTCTACGTGCTGTCGCACAACCTTGTCCACGGTGACGCCCTGAAGATGCGCACCAGTGATGCTCAGCCCATCACTTTTGCGGAATGGGGCTATCTGGGCAAGGGCAAGTTTCAGCGGCGCGACTTCCGTCTGGACATTCTTACCGGCTCGTCGGCCTTCAGCGCGGAGGGTTCGCTCTTCGCCCACCTCGCGAAGCACGAGCTCTTTACGCCGATCAAGTCCTACCCGCCGATGACGGTGAGTGTGCTGGCCGCCATTGCGTCCGAGGTCGCCGTATGAGCGCCCAAGCCAGCTTTGCATTGCGTAGCCGCAACCCCGACGTACTCACTTGCATCGCGAACCTCTCCAACGACGAGGTGTTTACCCCGCCAGAGTTCGCCAACCGGATGC
The DNA here is from genome assembly GCA_035279405.1 of Gammaproteobacteria bacterium. Lineage (NCBI taxonomy): Bacteria > Pseudomonadati > Pseudomonadota > Gammaproteobacteria > Gammaproteobacteria bacterium. The sequence continues at coordinate 128,941 of DATEHU010000011.1, read as the reverse complement.
TGGACACGCTGGCCGAGGCGTGGGCCGCGAACAACAAGGGCGCAAATATCTGGGCGGACAAGACAGTGAAATTCCTGGACCCCTGCACCAAATCCGGTGTGTTCCTGCGCGAGATCACCAGCCGCCTCAACAAAGGGCTGGAGCAGGAGATTCCTGATTTGCAAAAGCGCGTGGACCACATCCTGACTCGGCAGGTGTTCGGCATCGGCATCACGCAAATTACCAGCCTGCTCGCGCGGCGCAGCGTGTATTGCTCCAAGCACGCCACCGGCAAGCACTCCATCGCCAAATCCTTCACCAGCGACGATGGCAATATCTGGTTCAAGCGCCTCAAACACACGTGGAATGGCGACAAGTGCAAGTATTGCGGCGCTGGCAAATCCGTTTTCGACCGGGTGGCGGGACTGGAAACCCACGCCTACGCGTTCATTCACACCGACAACATCAAGACTCAGCTCGCCGAGATATTTGGAGGCAACATGCAATTCGACGTAATCATCGGAAATCCACCGTATCAAATGAAAGGTGGCGCAGGCGGTTCGAGCGACTCCTCGATCTACCATCTATTTGTCGAGCAGGCGATGAAGCTTGACCCACGCTTCTTGAGCATGGTCATCCCGTCAAGATGGCTGGCCGGTGGGCGCGGCATGGACGAGTTCCGAAAGTCCATGCTTACCGGCGGACACATCAGCCACCTTGTTGATTACACGAAAATGTCCACAGCATTTCCGGGCGTAGATTTTGAAGGCGGGGTTGGTTACTTCTTGTGGGACGGGAGTCATCAAGGCGACTGCAAATATAGTCTCATACTTGGAGACGAACAGCAGCCGCCGATCGCTCGCAAGCTGGATGAGTTCGACATTTTCGTCCGCAATGAACGCGCGATTAGCATTCTGAAAAAAGTTCAACGCTTGAACGAACCTTCGGTGGCAGACCTCGTGAGCGGAGACACGCCGTTTGGCCTAGCTACGAATTTTGCTGAATATAAGGAGAAACCTTTTCGGGGCTCGGTTGCCCTTTATATAACAGACCGTGGAAAACGTGTAGTGGTGCATACCACTAGGTCCGGCATCCGAAAGAATGCGCATCTGATTGATTCATGGAAAGTGCTTTTTCCAGAAGCTTACGGAGAGCGCGGCGCAATCCCAGCATTGGTTCTCGGCCCTTCCATCGTGACTCCGCCTGAATCGGTATGCACGCAAACGTATTTGGTGGCAGGGCCACTCACGAGTAAAAAGGCGGCGACTAGTCTACAAAGCTATTACATAACTCGGTTCTTTCGCTTCCTCGTTTCGCTTCGGAAAATCACCCAACACGCACTTCGGTCAACATATTCATGGATTCCACAGCAGACGTGGGATCGCACTTGGACGGACGAAGAACTTTACGCGAAATACGGCATCACGAAAAAGGAGCAGGCTTACATCGAGTCGCAAGTCCGTGAAATGAACCCCGACGATATTGACGATGAGTAAGACCATCGAAGAAATCCTAGCGCCGAAGCCGGCGGTGCGCCCGCGCGTCTACGCCTACTCGATTGACGACACGGCACATGCGGGCCTGCTCAAGGTCGGCCAGACCACGCGCGATGTGAAGCAGCGCGTCGCCGAGCAGCTCAAGACTGCCAACATCAAGAATTACAAAATCGAGCTGGACGAGGTGGCCGAGCGCGACGACGGCACGACGTTTACCGACCACGAGGTGCGCGCCGCCCTCGTCAAAAAGAAATTCGAGAACACGGAATTGGAATGGATGCGCTGCACGCTCAAGGATTTGAAGGCCGTGTTCATCGCGCTTCGCACAGGGCAGCAAATCGCGGGCACGCGCGACCAGAATTTTCCCATGCGCGCCGAGCAGCGCGCCGCCGTTGAAAAGACCCATGCCTATTTCCATTCCATCTGGAAGGAGGACATGCATGCCGTCCCGCGCTTCCTTTGGAACGCCAAGATGCGTTTCGGCAAAACCTTCACCAGCTACCAACTCGCCCGGAAACTCGGGGCGAAGCGCGTGCTTGTGGTCACATTCAAGCCTGCTGTGGAGGATGCCTGGCAGACGGACCTCGAATCGCACGTTGATTTTGACGGCTGGCAATATATGTCACGCAATTCCGGCAGCGACCCGACGAAGGTTTCTGCCAAGAAGCCGCTGGTCTATTTCGGTTCGTTCCAGGATTTGCTGGGCCGCGACGATGCGGGAAACATCAAGGCCAAGAACGAGTGGCTGCACCAGGTGAAGTGGGATTTGGTCGTGTTCGATGAATATCACTTCGGCGCATGGCGTGACACGGCCAAGGAACTGTTTGAGGGCGAAGAAGAAGCGATCGCCAAAAAGGAAGCGAAGCTCGAATACGCCGCCGGGCTGGAAGGCGTGAACGAAGACCTCGCAGTTCTATCCGAGAAGGAAACCGAATTCCTGCCCATCACCACCAAGGCTTACCTTTATCTCTCCGGCACGCCGTTCAAGGCGCTGGTCACGGGCGAGTTCATCGAGGAACAGATTTTCAGCTGGACCTACACCGACGAGCAGCACGCTAAGGAAGATTTCGAGAAAAGGAATCCCGGCAAGTGGAATCCTTATGGCGCGTTGCCCAAGTTACATCTGCTAACGTATCAAATGCCCCCAGAGTTGATAGCGGTCGCGAGCGCCGGAGAATTTGATGAGTTTGACCTGAACGCCTTCTTTGAGGCCTCTGGCGAAGGGAAGAAAGCACAGTTCAAGCACAAGAGCGATGTCCAGAAGTGGCTCGACATCATCCGCGGTGGATATGCGCTCAAGACGGTGGAGCAACTCAAGACTGGTTCGCGAGCCCCGTTCCCGTATTATGACGCCACCTTGTTGCCCTATCTCCAGCACTCGTTCTGGTTTCTGCCCAACGTCGCGGCCTGCCACGCGATGGGGAATTTGCTGGCAGAAAAGCACAACGTCTTCTGGCACGATTACACTGCAATCGTCACCGCTGGCTCTTCGGCAGGCATCGGGTTGGACGCGCTGCCGCCCGTGCGCAAGGCCATCGGCAGCGGTTTCGACACCAAGACCATCATGCTTTCGTGCGGCAAGCTCACGACCGGCGTCACCGTGCCGCAGTGGTCATCTATCTTGATGCTGCGAAATCTGAAGTCGCCGGAGACGTATTTTCAGTCGGCGTTTCGTGTGCAATCACCGTGGTCCATCAAGAATCCCAACGGCGACGATCCGAACGAGGAGGAAATCTTCAAGCCCGCCTGTTTTGTGTTCGACTTCGCGCCCACGCGCGCGCTACGGCAGCTCTCGGACTACGCGATCGGCCTTTCGCCCAACGAGTCGAACCCCGAGAACGCCGTCAAGGACCTCGTGTCATTCTTGCCAGTGCTGGCCTACGACGGCGCGAACATGACGCAGATTGATGCGGGTGGCATTCTCGACATCGCGATGGCCGGCACCTCCGCCACGCTCCTTGCCCGCAAGTGGGAATCCGCGCTGCTCGTGAACGTGGACAACGACACTCTGCGCCGAATCATGGACAATCCCGAGGCAATGGCTGCCGTAGAGCGCATCGAGGGCTGGCGCGCGCTCGGTGACAATATCATTGAGACGATTATTAACAAAAGCGAGAAGGTCAAGGAGCTCAAGAACAAGGCTAAAGATCACGATCTGACGGCGAAGCAGATGAAGCAACTTACCGAGGAGGAGAAAGAATACAAGTCCAAGCGTAAGCTCGTTCAGGAGAAACTGATCAAGTTTGCTACGCGCATACCAGCGTTCATGTACCTGACCGATTTCCGAGAGAACACGCTTCAGGATGTCATTACTAAGCTCGAGCCTGAATTATTTCTTGCTGTTACGGGTCTGACAGTAGAGGATTTTCATCTGCTTGTGCGTCTGCGGGTATTCAATACTGAGCAGATGAATCAGGCCGTTTTCGCCTTCCGCCGCTACGAAGATGCCTCGCTTGCCTATACCGGAATCGAGAGTCACGAGGGTCTAGTTCACTATGGGCTCTATGACACTGTGGTCGCGAGGAACTGATAGTCATAAAAGCCATCATTTATAAATAAGGGGGATATGGATAAGACGTTTCGATACTCAAAATTTGTAAATGGAGATATTTATGCCAGACAAGACTATTTCATTTAACAAGAGAAGCATTGCGAAGCTGACAGATGACAAACCAACACTTTATGCAATAGTGAGACCAAGCGGAAAGTAAATTATGTAGGGGTAACTAAGAAAAGCCGCGTACGAGAACGCATTTAAGAAAACCTTCGAAATGGTCCGGACCCAATTCCATGAGTTAAAGTGAATATCCAACAAAATAAGACGATCGAAATTGCTAGGAAAGCAGAGTAGCATCTCTTCAAGCAGGAGAAGCCAATGCAAAACATTAAACATAAATAGCTTATATGCACGAGTGGAAAGTTTATTTTTATAAACGCTTAATGGCACTGTAAATGAAGATTGACATTCATACCCACACCAAGAGGTGCAAGTCAGGAGACGCCCACACTCGGGAGATCGCTCCGAAGAAATTTTGCGAAACCGTCGTCTCCACGGACGTCGGCATCATCGCGATCACCAACCACAATGTTTTCGACCTCGCGCAATACAAGGAAATCCTGGTCGGTATGAATGGCAACGTCCAGGTCTGGCCCGGTGTAGAACTCGACATCGTCGAGGATGGTGCTAGAGGCCACCTCTTGGTCATCGTAGCTCCCACGGCCGCCGATAAGTTCTCGAAAGTGGTGAAGTCGCTCACGAAGGACGAGAGCCCAGACACCTTCACTGTTGCTATTGAGGAGGTGCTCTCCGGTTTCGATGCAATGAAGCCCCTGTATGTGGCACATTACAAGCAGAAACAACCGGGGTTGCCGGACGCGGCCCTTGGGAAGCTCCTAACCGGGACGAAAAACCCGAACTTTGTCCTCAAGGAGGTCACCAACTCGATCTCGGCAGGGATATATATCTCGCACGGCTATGGCTCCATATACGGGTCTGACCTCCATGACTGGGCGAAATACGCTGAGTGTGCCGCTGAACTCCCAGACTTGAGGTTGCCTGTCGACAGCTTCGAGCACTTCTGTCTGCTGCTGAACAAGGACCCAACAACCATCAATACTGTCCTCGACAGGAAGACGCCCGAGCAGTTGACGCTACGGCCGTTCGACGACGGCTCAGTGCTGGAGGTCAGGGCTTACAACGACATCAACGTGGTGTTCGGCCCTAAGGGCACAGGTAAGTCTTGCATCCTTAGGGCCATCGCTAAGCACTACACGGAGAGCGGGATTGACGCGAGCGTCTACGTGTCGGCAAGCGGCCGATTGGATGAGATCTACGACACAGCAGGTGCGAAGCTGGGCATCAACCTAAATGACCATCAGATCAACTATTGCCAAAACGAGATCAGCGCATTGCACGAAGCGTCCGAGGTCGACGTGACCAGCCTTGCGAAGTACAAGGCATACTACCAGTCGGACATTACGAACAAGAACGCAAAGAAGATACTGCTGAAGGACATCGAACCCGAGGAGTACGGCGGTCCCAAGAGGGACTTCCAGGGCTTCAACGAGGCCCTGAAGATGACGCAGGAATTTCTAGGGTTTCTGTCTGCGAATGCCTCGGTGAAGCAGGTGCTTTCCATGAAGGAGCGCGGGCAGCTCGATACCCTGCTGTCCGTTCTCGCGAGCCGTCTGGGTGGGCGGAGATGGTCCAGCTTCTCCGAGTGGAAGGAGATCCATCTGCTCAATTCAGCCATCAAGTTGTTCCGCAAGGAGGTGGAGCGCAAGACGGGGAAGCCGGCCATGCCGATGAATACCGGGTTCCGCGCCTACGCTAAGAATCGGATAGCCATCGAACGGAGTGCATCAGCGATTGTGAAGAGCATCGAGACCGGAATCCCGACGCTTAGGGAACCGATCGGAAGCCTCGGGCCGGAAAAGGGCGAGCTGGAACTGCTGACGGAGTTCAGGTTTCAGGACGGAAATGTGACGGACGGCTCGCTGCGGGCAATCAAGGGTGCGAAGAAATCAGCGATAAAGAAGTTCGTCCATGGAGTCCGTGAGGTGCTCGCGCACGTTTACTCGGACGATCTGTTCCAGTGCATCTCCGACCTCAACGAGATCGAAGATGTGGAGGCCATCACGACAGTATACGAAGTGCTGCTCTTCAAGAGGTATTTCGCCCTTGGCGGCGAGCAGTACGAGCCATCGAGCGGCGAGGCCTCGATGGTAATGCTGCAGAAGGAACTAGGCACAGATAAGGACGTTTACATACTGGACGAGCCGGAAATGAGCCTGGGCAATGAGTACATCAGCGATGTAATCGTGCCGCTCCTCAAGGAGCGCGCCCGGGAGAACAAGAGGGTCTTCATATCGACTCATGATGCAAACATCGCCGTCCGGACGCTACCTTACAGCTCGATCTACAGGTGCCATAGTAAAGAGGGCTATTCCACGTACATCGGTAACCCTTTCACCAACAACCTGGTGAATCCTGAGGACGCCACCGACAAGATGGACTGGAAGAAAGTGAGCATGCGGACTCTGGAAGGTGGCGAGGACGCGTTCGGGGAACGGGGAAACATCTATGGAAACGGTTAAGTCTACAGTTGTGCAGATCGATGAAAAGCACTTCATCAGCATTGAGCTTAAGGATGGTTCCACACTGATCCCGTTGTCTGAGGATAAGGCAGACGACGTCAAGAGCGCGTTCAACAAGCTCATTCTCCGAATGAAAACCGGCGAGTTCCAGATCAAGCTTGAGAATCTAGGCGATGACCTATTTACCCAGGTTGCGAACGAGTACATCAAACAGCTAAATCGAGAGATCAAGGAAGTCTATGCGGAAATGAAACAGTATGGGTTGACAAATTAATAGCGGGATCTTCATCTAAACGATAAATTGGGTCGGACCTTCGTAAGTTTCTAATTGCTATAGACGGTGATAAGCGTGGATGCTTTTGAACGGCTAGTGGGCGATATCCTAAGGGGGAATTAGGGTCTGGAATTAGCGGGAATTAGGGTCAGAGCCATTTTCTCTGCACAGGTGATGTGAATAATTTTCTAAGTGAATTCAAAACCGCGCAGGATTGATTTCATTTCAGACTGCACGCATAACTACAGCGTCACGTTCACTGTGCCAAATTTGTGCCAATTTTTTCTAAATTGACCTGCGTTTTGGCACTTTTACCCGCGTTATGAAAAAAGCAAGCGCCGTAAGTGACTGATTTCATTACACCGGCATTTTGCGGCCCACTTTCGTAATGCGTGGGTCGGGAGTTCGACTCTCTCCGCCGGCACCACTTTGCTGAACTCGTATTCCTCACTGAACCATTCATGGTGGGCTGGCCAGGTCTACCACGGCGCGGTGCAATCCTGCTCCGCTTGTGGTCCAGGGTGCGCATTCATGTGCGCCCGCTCGAAACTTCGTTTCTCGCTCATGTATGACCGTGCGGACGGACGCGAGCGGTGCTCGCGTTAAAGCCACAGTCCTCACCCGGCAGCCGGCCGATCGCCTTCTCGCGCGGACAGTGTTTTCAGCCACGGGATTGCGGCAGTTGTCGCGACCGCACTAATCAGTGCCGCGACCGCTAACCCGCCGAACAGGTACATGTAGACCGGCAGAGTCTCGCTGGCTGCTGCATGACCGGGCTGTACATGCGCCAGCCCGGCAATCGCGCCGCCTGCGTAGTTGCTCACGCCCATCCCCAAGAACCACGCACCCATGATGATGCCGCGCACGCGTTCCGGCACGAGTTGCGACACCATGGAAAAGCCGAGCGCGCTGATCAGCAGTTCGCCGAGCGATTGCGCTGCGTAACCGCCGACCAGCCACCAGGGAGACACGATGCCGGCGTGCGCGCTGAAGCTGCTGCCCGCATACAGGAAAAACGCCAGCGCCAGAAGATACAGGCCGGCTGCGTACTTGGTCGCGATGGAAAAATCCCCGCGTGCGCTGCGGCTCATGCGCTGATAGAACCAGGCCAGGGGCGCGGCCAGTACCACGAGCCAGAACTGGTTGAGATCCTGGAATTGTGCCGCCGAAACCTGCACGCCCAATAGCTCATGCCTGACATTGCGCAAGGCAAACAGCGTGAGCGAAGTGTAGATCTGCTGGTTGTACACGGCCCAGACGGCCGAAATGCAGATGAAAATAATGCAGGCCACTGTGCGCCGGCGGTTACCGGCGTCGCCGCTGCGCAGCAGGCGCACGAAGATCAAAGCCGTGAGCAGCAACAGCAGGCTTACGACTCCGAGTGCGGCGGCGCGATAACGGATGATTTCGGCAAGCACAAATGCGATGACCAGCGACACCAGGATCACGGCGCCGAGCTTGCGCCAGTTGAGTTTTGCAAAGTCCGGGGCAGTGCCATACGGGCGCAGATAGTGCTGAAAAGCCCCGTAATTGATCAGACCGAGCGTCAGCCCGATGGCGCTCAGACCAAAGGCGAGATGCCAGCTGTCGAACTGTAATCCGCCGATGTCGAAGGACCAGGCCGGGTGGTCCTTGATCCAGGGCGTAAGCAGGATCGAGACAAACGAACCGATGTTCAGCGAGGTGTAATACAGGGTAAACAATATATCGAGACGCGAACGGTCGCCTTCGTAAAGACGGGAAGCCAGGTTGTTGGGGTTTACCTTGAACAGGCCATTGCCGAGCGCGATGAGCCCCATGGCCGGGAAAAACGTTTCGGTCAAAGGCACCGAGAGCAGCACATAGCCCAGACCCAGGGTAATGGCTCCCAGCACCAGCGTGCGGCGCGCACCCAATATGCGGTCACCCACGTAGCCGCCGAGCATCGGCATGGAATAGACCAGCGCGGAAAACGCGCCCCAGATGAGGTCGGCCCGGGCATCGCCCATGCCGAGACGCTCCACCATGTAGAGCACCATGAGCGAAGCCATGCCGTAGTAGCCAAAGCGCTCCCAGATTTCGATGGCGAACAGGACCAGGAAGGCTTTGCGCGGCTGCGGACGAGGCATGGCGGCTGCAGGCGTCATCTATAATCACCTTTGCGAGTCGCAGGCATATTTGTTTGCTTGTTATTGCCCCGGAATTTTTGATTCGGATTCGCTGGAGAAAGCGCCGTGAAAATCCGCGACATGAACTGGATGCAGGTTGAAGAATACCTCAAGAAGGACGATCGAGCGGTGCTGCCGATCGGCAGTACCGAGCAGCACGCCCAGTTGAGCCTGTGCGTGGACCATATATTGTCGGAACGGGTGGCGCTCGAGGCCGCGGAACCCTTGGAGGTGCCGGTATTTCCGGGCGTGCCCTACGGCATCACGCCGTATTTCATGGCATACCCCGGCACCATCAGCCTGACCGCGGATACCTACGTGCGCCTGATCCGCGACATCCTGGACAGTCTCGCGGCGCACGGGTTCGGACGCATCGTGCTGGTGAACGGCCACGGTGGGAATGCCCCGGTCCAAACCTTGATAGATGAGTGGCGGGGCACGCATCCGGGCGTGAGCGTGAAATTCCACAACTGGTGGAAAGCGCCCGCCACGTGGGAGAAAGTCATGGAAATCGATCCGGTGGCATCGCATGCTTCATGGATGGAAAACTTTCCCTTCACGAGGCTCGATGACGTCCAGTACCCGGAGGATCAGAAACCCATGCTGGACGTTGCGCGCATCCGCGAACTAAGTCCGGCGGAGGCAAAGCGCTACCTGGGCGACGGGAATTTTGGCGGCCGTTACCAGCGCTCCGATCAGGACATGCTGGCGGTATGGCGCGCGGGCGTGGAGGAAACGCGGAGAGTTATCGCCGAAGACTGGCCGTAGTTTTACCGCGGTTTTTTCTGAGCGCCGACGCATGAATTGTAGCGCCATGCAGGTGAGTCAGGCCGGACTTGGCGTCTGGCCAGCCGAAACGTTTGAGATCAATCCGGCCTTTCCGGTCGGGAAACACGCCTTCTTCCAATAGCCGAGCACGCTGGCCGTCAGAGCCGCAGCCGTGGCTGCGACAACTGATTTCCCCCTTGTGATTGATCACCCGCTGCCAGGGAACCTTGGAGCCGTGGGGCAGGGAGGCCATCGCATAACCGACTTGGCGCGGGCCACAACCCACCAATTTTCCGATTCCGCCGTAGGTGCTGACGCGCCCGCGCGGAATCGCGCACACCTGGGCGTAAATGCGCGCATACACGGAATCCTGCGGCGGCTCAGCTTGGCTTCGGAGTTTCGCCGCAGAGAATGTAGCCCTGATTGTTCTCGCTGACATAACGGCAATGGTAGCGGTCCCGGTCCAGGGGCCGATAGGTCTCTTTGGGCAACACGGCGGGAACCGCCGACGGGTTCTGGTACCGGCTCTGGCTCATGATCTGCAGATTCATCCAGTCGCGGTGCTGGCGCTGGTCATCGAGTTGCATGCGGCAGCTTATATAACGCGGCTCGGGATACTGCCAACCCTGGTCGCGGCAGGCCTGATCATCCCGCACAGCCAGATTCAGCATGTGCGCGTGTTGCTGGCGATCCATGGCCGCGCAACCAGTGCACAGCATCAACGTCACTATCAACCAAACCGTTTTCATGAAACACCGCTCGGATCGGCGATGCGGGTCGGTTCTTCTACGCCCAGGTGGCGGGGAAGTTCTGACAACGCTAAATACACAACAGTGTGCAAACTTGCGGCCCCGGAAACGGGGCCGCTTTACTTGTGCCGTGAGGCCGCAGGTGATCGACTTACGGCCAGCTCTTTCCTCTGAGTGCTTCTCGCCATCCATGTAGATCGCCCACATTGCTGGGCGAGCGACCGGTTGAGGTGCCGTTCATGGTCTGATGTGCCAAACCCTGAGTTTCGAAGTCCAGCTAGTTTGAACAATGCACATCCAATACCAGCATAAACACATTTGGATGTGATGCAATAATACTACGTCGGCAGATTCAATTTGTTGCCAGTTAGCAACAATCGAACGGCAGAACACACCGACGCGTTGTTTATCCGGCCGTAAAATGATTGCTTCAGCTTAAACACGTATTGAAATGGCAACAAACAGTGTCGCTTGCAATTTGCATTTTTGGTACTAGACTTGCTGTGCGAATGAGACGGATCTAGGGGACGTTTTCGAACTCACCAGGGATGTCACAGCCGAATGCATGCATTCGGGACCTGTGCGCATACCCGTGCGCACGGTTCACCGGTTCTCAAATAAAATTTAAGGAGCCTCGAATGAACAGCAACCTGAAAAGTGCCTGCCGTTACGCTCTGTTGACGGGCGGCGCGCTGGCGGTGGCGGTGCCATCGGTTTTCGCGCAAAACGCGCCGGCAGCCGGCACGTCGAATCAAGCCGTCACGGCTCAACTTGCCAAGGTCACCGTCACCGGCACCGCCATTCCACGGACCAACGTTGAAACCCCGGCACCGGTCACAGTGATCACGGCCAAACAGATTCAGCAAAGCGGCTTGACCACCATCGCGGATGTGGTGCGTACCCTGTCGTCGGACAATAGCGGCACCATTCCGCTGGCATTTACCGCCGGTTTTGCCAACGGCTCGTCAGGCGTGGCACTGCGCGGCCTGACAGTGAATTCCACCTTGATCCTGATCGATGGCCGACGCACCACGGCTTATCCGCTGGCTGACGACGGCGAGCGTTCCTTTACTGATTTGAACACCATTCCGTTGAATGCCGTCGAGCGTATTGAGGTGCTGAAAGACGGTGCCTCGTCGATCTATGGCGCGGACGCCATCGCCGGCGTGGTAAACATCATTCTGTATCCCTCGTGGACCGGTTCACGCGCTACCGCGCAGATTGGCGGTTCGCAGCATGGTGGCGGTGCCTCGCAGGATTACACGTTCATCACCGGCACCGGCAATCTGGATACCAACAACTACAACGCATACCTGAGTGTCGAGTACCACACCCAGCGGCCGATCTATAACCACAATCGCAAATTTCCACTGGATGCCTGCGACCTGAGCTCGATTGGCTATTTTGACGGTTGCGTCGGCGGCAATCCTGCATTTGGCGGTTCCGGCGTCGGTGGCTCCATCTACGGCGTTGAGGCGCCGGCCACCCTTGGAACGCCGGGCAACTTGTTGACCGGCGTGCAGATTTCCGGAACGAGCTTCGTGCCCATCCGTCCCTGCCCGACTCCTGTGACCTATCCGGGCACCGGTGGCGGCACCGGCACGGGCTGTGCCTACAACCAGGTTGCCAATTACGGCCAGCTTGCACCCGAAACCAAGAGTTACTCCGTAGACGGCCGTATTACGGTGAACCTGAATTCCACCACCACGGCCTATCTGAACGCGAGCTTCAACCAGTTCCGCATGGTGTCCCAGAGCGGTCAGGGTGCTTCAATCCAGAATGGCGTTCCCAATAATACCGATACCATTGCGCTGCCGCCCACGCTCCCGAATGGCAACCCTAATCCGCAGGACCTGTTTGCATCTCAAGGTCAGTACGCGCTGATCCAGTACAACTTCGGCGATCTGCCCGGCTTTGGTTGGGAAACCGATGTCAACCATGTGATGCGCATGGACGCCGACGTGAACGGCGCGCTCACCGAAAACTGGAACTACGACGCCGCACTGAACCTGAATCACGCCTGGCTGAACGTCAATGACTACGGCTTTCTGGACTTTCCACAGTTGATGCAAGACGTCACCAACGGCACCTACAATTTCCTGGATCCGTCGCAGAACTCGCAGGCCGTGCGCGACGCGCTGTCGCCCACCATCGGCAAGACCTCGACTACCGACGAAGACTCGGCGGATTTCACCATCAACGGTCCGCTGACGAATTTGCCGGGGGGGCCCTTGGCTTTGGCGGTAGGCGTGCAGTGGCGCTACGAGGCGCAGGATGATGCGGCGCTGAATCCGGGCGACAACTTTCAAGGCCTCGGCAACACCCAGACCATCGGCCACCGCAATGTCTCGGCCTTGTTTGCGGAGCTGGATGCGCCGGTGCTGCCGTCTCTGGAGATGGATCTGTCCGGGCGCGAGGACCACTATTCCGACTTCGGCAGTGCCTTCTCGCCGAAATTCGGTGTGAAATGGACGCCGATCCAGCAACTAGCCTTCCGCGGCACCTACTCGCGCGGTTTCCGGGCGCCGTCCTTTGGCGAGAACGGCTCGAGCTCGGTACTGGGATTCATCACCTTCAATCCGATCCTGAGTGCACCGGCGTGGGTGAACACGCACTGCGCCACGGGATCGCCGCCGGGAACACCGACTGCGCCCTGTACGCCGGATTTCTACGCATCGCCATACGGCTTGGGGCTGTTTACCGGCGCCAATCCGGCTATCCAGCCGGAGCGGGCTCGCAACTATACGCTGGGCATGGTGTTTCAGCCGATTTCAGAGCTCAGCGGCTCGGTGGACTACTACAACATCCTGAAGACCAACGTGATTGCGCCGCCGGCAACTTCGGCGCTGATTTCCGCCTACTTCTCCGGTTCGCCGATGCCGGCGGGATCGGTCATCGTGGACACGCCCGATCCGCTGCATCCGACCGCACTGCCGCGCCCGATTCAGTTCAACGGCGTGTATTCCAACCTGAATGAGTTGCGCACCAGCGGCTTCGATGTCAACTTGCGTTACAACGAGGATTTTGGCCCGCTGACTTGGACCAGCAATTTCAACGGTACCAAAATCGAGACTTGGTGTGAAACGCTGTCGGCCGGCGGTCCCTGTGTCTCCATGGTGGGTACGCAAGGGCCGTACATCTTGTCCTCGGGTGCCGGCACGCCGAAGTACCGCTGGAACTGGGCCAATACCCTTGCATTCGGACAGGAGTTCAGCGCCACCGCCACAGTCTATTGGACGAGCGGGTTGTACATGTCGGTACCCGACATCTTTGGACCGACTGCCGGGTGCTTCTCCACCGGCCCCAGCGGCAACCCGGTGCCGCCGGACTGCGAGATGCCGGCGTTCTGGTATGTGGACCTGACGGGCCAATGGAACATCAACAACAACTGGGCGCTGACCGCGGGCATCCTGAATGCGACCGACAAGGCCCCGCCGTTCGACCCGATTGACTATGCGGGCAACAACTACAACCCGACGTATGCGCAGCAGGGAGCGATGGGCCGTTTCTATCAGGTCGGCGTGCAGGTCAAGTTCTGATAATCACTCAAAGATTAGTTTGAGTGTTAAGCGGCCCCGGAAACGGGGCCGTTTTTTTGCATCAGAATGGCACGTAGCTGTGGGTCGGCCGTGGGCTAGCCTGTGCCCAACGCCTCCCGCAGACTATCCAGGTGGCGTGCATACCGGCGCCAGCGGCCGGCCGATGCGCTGTAGATAGGCTGGCGCGCCTGCCAGGCACTTGCGGTATCTATGCGTTCGCTGTGCTTGTGGGATTCGAGGCATGCCGGATCCCACCGCAGGCCGGCAGCCGCCACTAGCGCGCGAACTTGACTGTCGGGCTCGCGCACCAATTGTTCATACCGTACATCGTACGGCGGTACCGGCAGCACCTGCTGCCAGTAGCTCATGAGATCCCGGTATTGGCGGTAAAAGAACGCGATGTCGTCGAGCGCGTAGGCATAAGTATTGCGCGGGTGGGCAAAGTGCTGGAAGTAGATGGACAGGCAGGTGTCCAGAGGATCGCGCACGCAATGCATGACCGGCGCACCCGGAAACAGCAAGCTGATCAATCCCAGGTGCAGGAAATTGAGCGGATTCTTGTCAATGACATGCGCAAGCCCGCGCGCCGGCGCTGGCCAGGCGGAGCGTAGTGCCGCCGCGTGCCGCGTGCACAAGGCCAGAGTGAGTGCGCGCGCACATTCCGGATAACTTTTGCCGGTCTGTGCGGCCAGGTCGCGGGTGAGCGCATCCACGAGTTCCGTTTCACCGAGGCCGTAGCACTCGGGGTGGCTCGCAAGAATGCGCTCGACGAGCGTGGTGCCGCTGCGCAACATGCCGATCACGAAGATCGGCTGCGGGGTCGCGTTCGCGGGCGCCGGGGCTGCGCTGCGCAGGAATTCGGCGGTGAATACTTGTTTGGCGCGCGCGATGTAATCCAGCAACTGCTCGCGGTCGAATTTCACGCGTTCGTGTTGCAACTCGTTGCCGCGCCGATAGTGCTCGAAGGCCTGGTCGTAGGATGCCAGATCGTCGTATATCTTTCCGAGGCTGAAGTGCAGGCAAACGTGTGTCGCCGCGCTCAGATCCGGTTGCGCAAGAATCCGTTCGAACTTCCCGATGAGTGCGGAGTCCCCCGGGCCAAAACGCCGGGTGTGTGCGATCCTCAGATAGGCGGCATCGCTATTGGCATTCAGGTCTATGGCCTTGAGGAAGGCCTGTTGCGCCCGTTCGAACTGTCCGGCCGCTTGGTAGGCGTTGCCCAGCGTGAGCTGTGCCTGGGCGTGACGTGCATCGGAGGGCGGGCAGTTGGCAAAAATACTTTCGGCTGCGGAGAACAGTCCGAACTTGACGAGCAGGCCTCCGAGCTGGAAGCGGAGGCTGACATCGTCCGGTCGCGTCGCGAGGAGCTTTTCTAGGATCAGGCCGGCGTCAGGGCCGCGGCCGGTCTCGTGGTACAGATAGGCCAGGCTGATATAAGCATCGTTCAGCACAGCGTCACGCTCGATGGCGGCCAGCAGCGCCTGTTCGGCACGCGCGCTATCGCCGTAGCGGCGCAGGCAGTTGCCCAGCTGATAGTGCGCGAGCGCGAGTGTGTCGTCGAGCCGGACCGCCTGCAGCAGGGCATTGCCCGCGGCCGGCAGGTCGCCGGCTTCGAGGTAACGCAGGCCAAGCTGCAGCTGGCGGCGAGCCTGCGCTTGGGCGGGTGTGAGGAGCGGTAAGGTCTCGGCCATGGCGTGGGGAAGCGTAAGGGCGCGGCCATTCTAGCGGCAATCGGCCGGTCGCGCGCGGGTAGCAATGCAGTCCGACGGCTGTCCCGCATTGCATGCGACGGAAAACCGGGTTACTTCGGTCGCGGCTCGAAGTCAAAACGCATGGACAGATCCACGGCATGCAGATGCTTGGTGAGCGCGCCTACCGAGATGTAGTCCACGCCGGTTTCGGCGATGGCACGCACCCGCTCCAGGTCCACGCCGCCGGAGGCTTCGAGTTTGACGCGCCCCGCGGTTGCGCGCACCGCATTGCGCAGCCCGTCGAGGTCGAAGTTGTCGAGTAGCACGATGTCGGCATCGGCTGCGATGGCCGCACGCAACTGCTCCAGATTTTCAACCTCGATTTCCACCGGTACTTTCACGCCCTGACGGCGGGCGGCGTCAATTGCGGCCGCTATACCACCGGCGGCGGCGATGTGGTTTTCCTTGATGAGCATGCCGTCGAACAGGCCCAGGCGATGGTTGCGGGAGCCGCCCACGCGCACCGCGTATTTCTGCGCGCGCCGCAGGCCCGGCAGCGTCTTGCGGGTGTCGAGAATTGCCGCGTGCGTGCCACGCACGGCTTCGGCATAACGGCGTGCGGCGGTGGCGGTCCCGGACAGGGTTTGCAGAAAGTTGAGTGCGGTGCGCTCGCCGGTGAGCAGCGCACGCGCCGGGCCTTCGAGCTTGCACACAATCTGGTCGGCATGGAGGTCGTCGCCGTCGTGCGCGTGCCAGGTGACGCGGACATCCCGGTCCAATTGATGGAATACCTCATCAAACCATGCGCAGCCGCACAACACCGCGGTTTCGCGCGATATCACCTGTGCGCGTGCGCGTGCCTGCGGATCAATCAAAGCAGCTGTCAGATCGCCGTTGCCGATGTCCTCGGCAAGTGCGCGGTGCACGCATTCGACCACGTCGTCGGGCAGAGGGATGGACATGCGCGCGGATTATACGCAGCTGCCGCAAGTTGCGCGGCTGCGGGCCGCGGTTTAGACTGACTCCAGTTTTCGCGGTCGCGCGCCGGATTTTCCGCGCCCCTCCACGGCCGCCGCTGAAATCTCAAGAAGGAGAACGCCATGACTCATGAATTGCCCAAGTTGCCATATGCGCTCGATGCGCTTGCGCCGCATATCTCGAAGGAAACCCTGGAGTTTCATTACGGCAAGCACCATAAAGCCTACGTGGACAAGCTCAACAGCCTGATCCCCGGCACCGAGTTTGCGAACTCCTCGCTCGAAGATATAGTGAAAAAGGCCAAGGGCGGGATGTTCAATCAAGCCGCACAGGTCTGGAACCACAGCTTTTACTGGCACAGCCTGAGTCCCAAGGGCGGCGGCCAGCCGGGCGGTACTCTGGCCGAGGCCGTGAAGAAATCCTTCGGCTCATTCGAGGCGCTGCAGAAGGAATTCAGCGAGAAAGCCGCCGGCCTGTTCGGTTCCGGCTGGGCCTGGCTGGTGAGGCGGCCGGATGGCAAGCTGGCCGTGACCCAGACCAGCAATGCGGAAAATCCGCTGACCGGCAGTGACAAGCCGTTGCTGACCTGCGACGTGTGGGAGCACGCGTACTATATTGATTACCGCAACGCCCGGCCGAAATACATCGAAGCCTGGTGGAAGCTGGTGAACTGGGAGTTCGCGGCGAAGAATCTTGGGCATTGAATGGCAGCGCGCAAGCGCTCCAAGACGAGGGTCAACCATGTTGAAGGCATTAAATGTTGCGCTGTTATCGTTGTTGGCAGGACTGTCGCTGGCCTCGATCAGCGCCTGCTCAACCAACAAGCCCATGGTCGGTACGACCGTCGGCAGTTTCGCGGATGATTCCTATCTCACCAGCGTGGTCAAGGCCAAGCTGCTGGGTGACACGGGCCTCAAGGCCTTTCACATCCACGTCACCACCAAAGCTCAGGTGGTGACGCTCACCGGCACCGTGCCTACTGCGGCGCTGCGCGACGAAGCGGTGCAGGTGGCGAAGGGAGTGGGCGGCGTCAAGGGCGTGATAGACGATATCCAGATCGGACCAGGCAGTTAACTTACCGGAGGCGGACAGCTTTTTATGGACACGATGACACGCATCAAGGGGCAGCTCGATAGTCAACCGGTGCTGCTTTTCATGAAAGGCACTCCGGAGTTTCCGCAGTGCGGCTTCTCGGCGCGTACCTCTCAGATACTGAAAAATCTGGGTGTGGAATTTGGCCACGTGAATGTGCTGGCCGATCCCGAAGTCCGGGCCAATCTGCCGAAATTGTCCAACTGGCCGACCTTCCCGCAGCTCTTCGTCAAGGGGGAACTGGTGGGGGGCTGCGACATCACTGCGGAGATGTACGAATCCGGTGAGCTGCGGGAACTGCTGGACGCGAAGGGCATCAAGCACAGTTGAAGGGAATTGCGGGCATCCTCGGCCACGCAGCCGGCAGATCAAGTGCCGGGCAGGTTGTCCCGGTAAATCGGTTGGAACCGGTTGACGATCTCGCAGAACAAATCCGCGGTTTTCTCGGCGTCGTAGCTGGCGGAGTGGGCCGCGGATGGATCCCACGGCAGGTTCAGGGCTTCGACAGCGCGCGCCAGCACGGTCTGGCCGACGGCCACGCCACCGAGGGTGGCGGTATCGAAGCTGGAGAAGGGGTGAAAGGGATTGCGTTTGATCCCGCTGCGCGTCACCGCGACATTGAGGAAACCCAGATCAAAGAATGCATTGTGCCCGACGAGGATGGCGCGCGTGCAGTCGTATTGCTGCAGCGCCTCACGCACCGCACGGAACACGCGCTGCAGCGCGTCGCGCTCCGGAATCGCTGGCCGCAGTGGATGCCAGGGATCGATGCCGTTGACCTCGAGCGCGGCCGGGTCAATGTTGGCGCCCTCGAAAGGCTGCACGTGATAGCCGTGGGTGGCGCCGCGCCGCAGGCGGCCGTCTGCGTCCATTTCGACGAGCACCGCGGCGATTTCCAGCAAGGCGTCGCGCTGATTGTCGAAGCCGCCGGTTTCCACGTCCACCACGACCGGCAGGAAGCCACGAAAACGCTGTGACAGGCGCTGCGGAGTGGAGGCATCATTCATGGGTGCGGCAACCTGCATGCGTGGGTGTGAATCACTTGGCCAGCGACCAGCTGACCGCTTCTCCGGCACGCATTGGCACGACTTGGTGTTCGCCGAAGGGATAGGCTTCCGGTACGGTCCAGGATTTCTTTACCAGCGTGATTTTGTCACGGTTGTGCGGCAGTCCGTAGAAATCCGCACCGTGGAAGCCGGCGAAGGCTTCGAGCTTGTCCAGCGCGCCCGCCTGTTCAAAGACTTCGGCATACAGCTCGATGGCGGCGTGCGCGCTGAAGATTCCGGCGCATCCACAGGCGTTTTCCTTCAGGTGTCGGGCATGCGGTGCGCTGTCGGTGCCGAGGAAGAATTTGGGATTGCCACTGATGGCTACCTGGATCAGGGATTCTCGGTCGCGCTCGCGTTTGAGTACCGGCAGGCAGTAATAATGCGGCCGGATCCCATCGCGTAACAGCGCGTTGCGGTTGTAGAGAAGATGGTGTGGCGTGAGCGTGGCCGCGAGGTTTTTGCCTTGCGCCAACACGAAATCCACCGCCGCGCGCGTGGTAATGTGTTCGAACACAATCTTGAGCGCTGGCAGGCGGCGCAAGAGCGGTGCGAGCACGCGCTCGATGAACAAGGGCTCGCGGTCGAATACATCCACCGCCGGATCGGTCACCTCGCCGTGCACCAGCAGCGGCATGCCCAGTTCCGCCATTTTTTCCAGCGTCGCGTCACAACGGCGGATGTCGGTGACGCCGGCAGCGGAATTGGTGGTGGCGCCCGCGGGGTAGAGCTTCACGCCATGGATATGTCCGCTGGCCCTGGCTTGGGTGATCTCATCCGGCGGCAGGTCGTCAGTAAGGTACAGCGTCATCAACGGCTCGAATTGCGCGTGCTTTGGGAGTGAGTCGAGAATCCTCTGGCGATAGGCAAGCGCCGCAGCTGCGGTCGTGACCGGGGGTTTCAGGTTCGGCATCACGATAGCGCGGGCGAAACGCCGGGCACTGTGCGCCAGGACGTCGCGCAGCATGGAACCATCGCGCAGGTGCAGATGCCAGTCGTCCGGCCGCGTGATGTTGAATGATGCGCTCATTGGGTGGGTCGTTCCGGTTTGCACGGGGCGGTATAATACGCGGGCTCAGGCTCGCCGCCCGCTCCGGCGTGACCACGGCAATCGTCTGTGGCTTGGTCATGCACGCGCGACAGAGCAGGCATTCGCAGTTCCAGGATGGTTCCGCCGCGATGATATAGGGCTTTCCGCACGGGCGGAAGGCGCGGGCCGCGAATAGACCGCCTGAGCGCCCATTACCTTGAGCGTGGTGAGAAATTCCATGGCCAACGATGCCGCCAATGCCCGCGATCCCGATCCGCAGGAAACCCGCGAGTGGTTGGATGCGCTCACCTCGGTACTGGAAGTCGAGGGCACGGAGCGCGCACATTTTCTCATCGAGCAGTTGATTGACGCGGCGCGCCGCTCCGGCGCGCATCTGCCCTACAGTCCCAATACCGCTTACGTCAACACCATTCCGCTCGCACACGAGCCGCCCTATCCCGGCAACCGCGAGCTGGAAAAGCGTATCGAAGCCTACCTGCGCTGGAATGCCGCGGCGATGGTAGTGCATGCGAACAAGGCCAACAGCGGCATCGGCGGGCATCTGGCGAGTTACGCGTCCATCGGCACCCTGTTCGAAGTGGGATTCAACCATTTCTGGCGTGCGCCGCAGGACGGAGTGCCGGGCGATCTCGTGTATCTGCAAGGGCATTCCTCACCCGGCGTCTATGCCCGCTCCTACCTCGAAGGCCGATTCGACGAAGAGCAATTGTTCAATTTCCGGCGCGAGGTCGAGAAGCGCGGATTGTCCTCGTATCCGCATCCGTGGCTGATGCGCGACTACTGGCAGTTCCCGAGCGTATCCATGGGCCTGGGTCCGATCATGGCAGTGTATCAGGCGCGCCTCATGCGTTACCTGGAGCACCGCGGGTTCCTCAAACCCTCGGACCGCAAAGTGTGGTGCTTCATCGGCGACGGCGAAGTGGACGAACCGGAAACGCTGGCCGCCACACCGCTCGCGGTGCGCGAGCACCTGGACAATCTTGTATTTGTAATCAACTGCAATCTGCAGCGGCTCGACGGACCGGTGCGCGGCAACGGCAAGATCATTCAGGAGCTGGAAGCGCATTTCCTGGGCGCGGGCTGGAATGTCATCAAGGTGTTGTGGGGATCGCGCTGGGACGAACTGTTCATGCGCGACAAGCACGGACTGCTGCCCAAGCTCATGATGGAGTGCGTAGACGGTGAATACCAGGATTACAAGTCGAAAGACGGCAAGTTCGTGCGCGAGAAGTTCTTCGGCAAGTATCCGGAGCTGCTGGAGATGGTCGCCAACATGAGCGACGAGGAAATCTGGCGCCTCAACCGCGGCGGACACGACGCGCGCAAGGTGTATGCCGCATACCAGGCGGCAGTCGGGCACAGCGGCCAGCCGACGGTGATTCTTGCCAAGACCATCAAGGGCTTTGGCCTCGGCCGGGCCGCTCAGGGCCAGAACATCGCTCACAACGTGAAGAAGCTCGATGAAGCGTCCATGCGCGAGCTGCGCGACAACCTGAATATTCCGGTGAGCGACGAGAACATCAGCCAACATCCGTTCATCCGTCTGCCGGCGGATAGCCCGGAAATGCAATACCTGATGGAACGGCGCAAGGCCTTGGGCGGGTTTCTTCCCCAGCGCGGCGGCAATGCCAAACCGCATGACGTACCTGCGCTGGATGCCTTCCAGAAGGAACTGGAGGGCACGGGCGATCGCGAGGTTTCCACTACCATGGCGATGGTGCGCGTACTCGCCGTGATGCTGCGCGACAAGAATATCGGCAAATATGTGGTGCCGATCATTCCCGATGAGGCGCGCAGTTTCGGCATGGAAGGGCTGTTTCGCCAGATTGGCATCTACTCCGCGGTGGGCCAGCTTTACCAGCCGGAAGATGCCGACCAGCTTATGTACTACAAGGAATCCAAGACCGGGCAATTGCTGGAGGAGGGCATCACCGAGGCGGGCGCCATGAGTTCATTTCTGGCCGCCGGCACCGCCTACAGCAATTATGGCGTGACCCTGATTCCATTCTTTTGCTTCTATTCGCTGTTCGGCTGGCATCGCATGATGGACCTGGCGTGGGCGGCGGCGGATTCGCAGGCGCGCGGATTTCTGGTGGGCGGTATCGCCGGGCGCACTACGCTCGAAGGCGAGGGACTGCAGCACCAGGATGGCCATAGCCAGGTGATGGCGGCCAACATTCCCAATTGCATTCCCTATGATCCATGCTATGCCTACGAGATCGCCGTGATTGTGCAGGATGGCCTGCGGCGCATGTTCAAGGAACAGGAACATGTTTACTTCTATTTCCCGGTGATGAATGAAAATTACCCGCAGCCGGCCATGCCCAAGGGCGTGGAAGAAGGCATCCGCCGCGGGCTTTATCCGCTGCGCGCGGGCCGCGGCAACGTCAAACTGCGCGTGCAACTCATGGGCAGCGGTACCATTCTGCGTGAAGTCCTGGCGGCCGCCGAGCTGTTGGAGAAGGATTGGAACGTGGCCGCGGATGTGTGGAGCGCCACCAGCTTTACGCTGTTGCGTCGTGACGGCCAGGATTGCGCGCGCTGGAACCTGCTGAATCCCGGGAAGAGTCCCCGCGTTCCCTATGTCGCCCAGCAGCTCGAGAAGCATCCCGGACCGGTGATCGCAGCCAGCGATTACGTGCGCCTGTTCGCTGACCAGATTCGCGAGTACGTGCCGCGGCGGTTCGCGGTGCTCGGTACCGATGGCTTCGGCCGCAGCGACACGCGCGAGGATCTGCGGCATTTCTTCGAGGTGGACCGGTTTCACGTTGTGGTGGCGGCGCTCAAGGCGCTTGCGGATGACGGTCAGCTGGATGCGAAGCGGGTGACCGAGGCCATCAAGAAGTACGGTCTGAATCCCGAAAAACCGAACCCCATGACGGTGTGAAATTGTAGGAGCGACGGTCTCCGTCGCGACATTCGAATCGCGGCGCGTGACGCCGCTCCCACAACAAGAAATGTGAGCATGAGCAATACGATAGAAGTCAAAGTCCCCGATATCGGCAACTTCAAGGACGTGGACGTCATTGAAGTCATGGTCAAGGCCGGTGACCGGATCGAGAAAGAGCAGGGGTTGATCACGCTGGAAACCGACAAGGCTACGATGGATGTGCCGGCGCCAGAGGCAGGGACTGTCAGGGAAATGAAGGTCACGCAGGGTGACAAGGTTTCCGAGGGTTCGTTGATTCTGACTCTGGAACTCGCCGGCGCAGGGGCGGGCGCAACCGGGCAAAGCCAAAACAGATCCAAAGAATCCAGGCCCGTTCAGGCGGCGGCGCCCAAGGCGGCTCCAGTACCCTCGCCACCGGCGGCCGGGGCGGACAAAGGCGGTAACCGGCAAGTTGCGCCAACCCCGGCGGCTGCGGTGCCTGCATCGCCTCCCGTTGTGCCCGCGGCTCCCATCAATGAGTCCGGTTTTGGCAAGGCGCACGCGGGACCGTCGGTGCGCAAGCTGGCGCGTGAACTGGGCGTGGACCTGCCGCGCGTCACGGGCAGCGGGCGCAAGGGGCGCATCACCCACGATGACGTAAAGGCGTTCGTAAAGGGCGTCATGCAGGGCGGCGCGGCCGGCGGCGGACTGCCGAGAGTGCCGGTGGTGGATTTCGCGAAGTTCGGTGCAATCGAAATCAAGCCGCTGCCGCGCATCAAGAAGATTTCCGGACCGCGCCTGCAAGCCGCGTGGGTCAACGTGCCGCATGTCACCCAGCATGACGAAGCCGATATCACCGAGCTCGATAACGTGCGCAAGGCGCTCAAATCCGACGCGGAAAAAATCGGCACCAAACTCACGATGCTGGCGTTTCTGGTCAAGGCCTGCGTGGCTACGCTCAGGCAGTTTCCGGAAGCCAACAGTTCACTCGATCCTGCCGGCGAGAATCTGGTGTACAAAAAGTACTTTCACATCGGGTTTGCCGCGGACACGCCGAACGGGCTGATGGTGCCGGTGATCCGCAATGCCGACCGGAAGAACGTATTCGAGATCGCGAAGGAACTCGGCGAGCTGGCGCAGAAGGCGCGCGACGGCAAACTCAAGATTGACGAGATGCAGGGCGGCACCTTCAGCATTTCGAGCCTGGGCGGCATCGGCGGCACCTTGTTTACACCCATCGTGAATGCGCCGGAAGTGGCGATACTCGGCGTGTCGCGCTCACAGATGAAACCGGTGTGGAACGGCAAGGAATTCCAGCCGCGGCTGATGCTGCCGCTGTCGCTGTCCTATGATCACCGCGTGATTGACGGCGCCATGGCCGCGCGCTTCACCACTTTCCTGTGCCAGGTGCTGTCGGAAGCACGCAATCTGGTACTTTGAAGATCATGCGGCCGGGTTGGGTGCTGCTAGCGTGTAGCCGGCGGTCCTGTGGGGACCCAATGCGCCAACCGGGCCTGCATAGCGGAGGAATCCATGCATCACAGCCGCCTGTGTGCCGTACTCATAGATTGTAAGACCGATGACGTGGACGCAGCCGCGCGCTTCTGGGGCGCTGCGCTTGGCCGCCCGGTAGACATGCAGCATCCCAGCAGCCGCGACAATTACCGCATGCTGGCGACGCCAGTCGGGGAGGTGCTCGCCGAAGTGCAACGCGTGGAACACGAAAGCCGCGTGCATCTGGATATTGAAAGTGACGACATTTCCGCCGAAGTGGCGCGTCTGGAAAAACTGGGCGCCAAGGTGGTGCGGCATGTCAAGACCTGGGTGGTCATGCAGGCACCTACCGGACAAGTGTTCTGTGTGGTGCGCGCGCAGCGTCCGGGGTTTTCCGAGGGCGCGAACCGCTGGGATTAAATGTTTTTGTAGGAGCGACTTCAGTCGCGATGCCAGATGCCAATCGCGGCTGAAGCCGCTCCCACAATATCGAGTGACATCATGGAAAATATCGTAGAGATCAAAGTCCCCGACATCGGCAACTTCAAGGATGTGGATGTCATAGAAGTGCTGGTGAAGCCGGGCGACAAAATCGAGAAAGAACAGGGGCTGATCACGCTCGAAACCGACAAGGCCACGATGGATGTGCCGGCACCCCAAGCGGGCACCGTGAAGGCAATGAAGGTCAAGCAGGGCGACAAGGTATCCGAAGGCTCGCCGATTCTCAGCTTGGAGGTGGCCGGGGCTACGGAAAAGCCGACGGCTTCTCTTAAATCTCCCTCGCCCCCGCCAGGGGGAGAGGGCGAGGCGGGAGCCGCCGAGCGGGCGGTCAGGGATGACCGCCCTGGACTTGCGGACGAAGCAGGAATGCGCAGTCCGAAAGAGGGTGAGGGGAGTAAATCAGCGGGTATGGCTGCTTCTGCAGGAGCGGCATTCGGGCAGCGAAAAGATGGCGAATCGGCAGACAAGCGCGGCCAGGAGGCCGCTCCCGCAAGTTCGGAATACACGGGCAAGGTGGATCTGGAATGTGAAGTGCTGGTGCTTGGTTCGGGCCCCGGCGGTTATACCGCGGCGTTCCGCGCCGCCGATCTCGGCAAGAAAGTCGCGCTGGTGGAGCGTTATCAGAGTTTGGGCGGCGTGTGCCTGAACGTCGGCTGCATTCCGTCCAAGGCTCTGTTGCACGCGGCCAAGGTCATCGAAGACGCGGCGGAGATGTCGGAGCGCGGCATCAGTTTCGACAAACCGAAGATTGATACCGACAAACTGCGTACCTGGAAAAACAGCGTGGTGGGCAAGCTCACCGGCGGTTTGGCGACCCTGGCGAAACAGCGCAAGGTGCAGGTGGTACAGGGCGCGGGCAAATTCCTCTCACCGCATTATCTGAGTGTAACGGGCGAAAAAGGCGGACAAGTGTTGCGCTTCGAGCAGTGCATCATCGCGGCCGGTTCCCAGGCCGCAAAAATTCCCGACTTCCCGGACGATCCGCGCATTCTCGATTCGACCTCGGCGCTGGAACTGGAGGAATTGCCGGAACGCATGCTGGTAATCGGTGGCGGCATCATCGGACTGGAAATGGCCTGCGTGTATGACGCGCTGGGCGTGAAGGTCACCGTGGTGGAATTGACCGACATGCTCATTCCGGAAGCCGACCGCGATCTGGTGCGCGTACTGCAGAAGCGCATCGAGAATCGCTACGAGAAGATTCTCCTGGGTGTGAAAGTGGCGAAGCTGGAGGCCACCAAGACGGGTATCAAGGCGAGCTTTGACGGCAAAGATGCGCCTGCGCCGCAGACCTATGGCCGCGTACTGGTGGCCGTGGGCCGCAGGCCGAACGGCAAGCTGATTGACGCAGGCAAGGCCGGAGTCGCGGTGGACGCGCGCGGCTTCATTCCCGCGGACCGCCAGCAACGCACCAACGTGCCGCACATCTTTGCCATCGGCGATATCGCCGGCAATCCCATGCTCGCTCACAAGGCCAGCCACGAAGGCAAGGTTGCAGCGGAAGTGGCGGCCGGCATGAAAGTCGCCAACGACGCGCGCGCCATTCCTTCGGTTGCCTACACCGATCCGGAAGTGGCCTGGGTCGGCCTCACCGAGAAGCAGGCGAAAGAGCAGGGCATTGAAATTGGCAAAGGCAGCTTCCCGTGGGCGGCGAGCGGCCGCAATCTTTCGCTTGGCCGTGACGACGGCTTGACCAAGCTGCTGTTTGATCCCCAGACGCATCGCATTCTCGGCGCCGGCATCGTCGGCTCAAACGCCGGCGACCTGATTGCGGAACTCACGCTCGCCATCGAGATGGGCTGCGATGCGGAAGACATCGGCCTGACCATCCATCCGCACCCGACGCTTTCCGAGACTGTGATGTTTGCGGCCGAGGCCTTCGAAGGCACGCTAACCGACCTGTACATTCCCAAGAAACGCTAGTTGCGAATTACGATCTGCCTGGGCCACTCATGCTGGAATTGCGACCCAATTGCGAGTGTTGTGACAAGGATCTGCCACCGGATTCAGTCGAGGCCATGATTTGCACCTTCGAATGCACATTTTGCCGTGACTGCGTGGCGAGCCGCTTGCATTTTGTATGCCCAAATTGTGGCGGCAACTTTGCACCCAGGCCGATTCGACCCGCTGATCTGCTGGCAAAATATCCAGCTTCCACGAAGCGCGTACACCATCCAGATTGTTCGGGGGCCTCCGTTTGAGCGCACAGCTCACACAGGCTTTGATTCTGGAAGGAGCGCATGTGCGGCTTGAGCCTCTGACATTGGGACATCTCGATGGCCTGTGTGCCGTGGGGTTGGATTCGGATCTGTGGCGCTGGGACTCAATACAAAAGCGCAGCCGTCAGGACATGGAGACTTATGTACAAAAGGCGCTGGACGAGCAAAAGCGCGGTGTGTCCTTGCCGTTTGCCACAGTTTTCCTGGTAACGGGACAGGTAATCGGTTCTACCCGCTACTTGAACATTGACTTGGCCAATCGCCGTGTAGAGATCGGAGCAACCTGGATTGCCAAGCCTTGGCAGCGTACCGCGGTCAATTCCGAGGCCAAATATCTGATGCTGCGCCACGCCTTCGAGGTGTTGGAATGCTTCCGGGTTGAGCTTAAAACTGATGCATTGAATGAACGTTCACGCCGGGCGATTCTGCGGCTCGGCGCCAAAGAAGAGGGAACTTTGAGACGACATATGGTTACCGATACCGGTCGTGTACGCGATACGGTGTACTTCAGTATTCTTGATCACGAGTGGCCTGCCGTTAAAGCACGTCTGCAGGCAAAATTAAATCCTCGCTATATGCCTGCCGGTACCCGCGCATGAAAAAGCTGCCGCAAATCTTCGAGAACAACCGCAAATGGGCGCAGCAGGTCAGCCGCGAGCAGGTGGATTTCTTTCCACGGCTTGCGCGCCAGCAGGCGCCGAAATACCTGTGGATCGGCTGCTCCGACAGCCGCGTGCCGGCCAACCAGATCATGGGCTTGATGCCGGGTGAGGTGTTCGTGCACCGCAATATTTCCAACGTGGTGCTGGACACCGACTTGAATTGCATGTCCGTGATCCAGTATGCCGTGGACGTGCTCAAGGTGGAGCACATCATCGTTTGCGGGCATTACGGCTGCGGCGGCGTACAGGCTGCCTGGCACGATGCGCATTTGGGACTGATAGACAATTGGCTCAAGCACGTGCAGGACGTTGCCCGGGCGCATCGCGACGATCTCAAGACGTTCAAAGACGAGACGAAACTGCTGGCGCGGCTGTGCGAATTGAATGTCGCGGAACAAGCCGCTCACGTTTGCCGAGCCGAGATTGTGCAGAAAGCGTGGGCGCGCGGTCAGTCGCTTACGGTGCATGGCTGGATTTACAGCTTGCAGGATGGCTTGTTGCACGACTTGGACGTTACCGTCTCGGGGCCGGACGAATTACCCCGGGGCTGACCGCCGGGTGTGGAGTCAATTGGTTGGGGCGCGGCCTGGCTAGTTTATGCAGACGTGGTAACCCATCGGGGCTTTGCAGGGTCCGTCGCTCGCGCTGGTTGCCGCGTGCAGGCGGAAAACGAATTCCACGCTCATATGTTGAGCGACAGGCTGTCCGCCGACGGTGACCGGGGTGAATTTCCACCTTTGAATGGCGTGTACGGCGGCCTGTCCGAAGAGCTCTGATCCCGTGACTTTGGCTATGTGCACGTCCGTGATTTCCGCACCCGCGGTGAGCGTGAAATCAATTGTGGCCGTACCCTCAACACCGCGCTCCTGGGCAAAGGCGGGGTATTGGGGCGCGTAACGCGAAATCAGCTCACCGCCCAGGCGTAGGGGCGTTGCATCCTGGTGTGCAGTCGCTGCGGCCACCGGCGGTACCGCCGCGGGCGCAAGCGGAGCAAGCAATGGTGCAAGTGGTGCGTTGTGCAGTGCAGACATGCCGGCCGACAGGCTTACCTGTCGTGGGTTAGTCTGGATTACCGCTGTTTGTTGGATGCGCGTGGGTTGTATGCTGACCGGCAAGACTGCGGGGGCCGGCGCGTTTTCCACGTGCTGACCCGTAAGCGAATATCTGGCGCCGGCCACGCTGTGCCACAGCGTTTTTATCTGGTTGGACGATATCAACCCACCGGCGAGCAGCATGCATGCCGCAAGCAAAACCGGACCCCATGCAGCCGGCATGCTGGCGGTCGACTGTCCCAGCAGGCGGTAAATGCGGTCGAGCACCTGCCCGCCATTCGCGCCAAGCATCAGGGCGCTGCGCGGATGACGCAGCCCTTCCAATTCTGTGAGTGCCCGCGCATAGTCGAGTGGGTCGCCATGCAAGGCCACGACCAGGTCGTCACAGCATTGCTCGCGTTCTATGCGCGCCTGGTTCGAAACCCAGCGCACTACCGGATGGTAGAAAAGCAGGGTTTCTACGATAATCTGCACCAGGTTCCACACATAGTCATGACGGCGCACGTGCGCCAATTCATGCGCCAGGATCAACTCGATCTGCAACGGTGTGAGCCCGGAAATTACCGAAGGCGGAAGCAGAATCACGGGCTTGAGCCAGCCTATTACTGACGGCACGAGAATACGGGCGGATACCGCCAGGCGCACCACCTTGCGAATACCCAACCGCCGGCTCAGGTCCTTGACGATGCTGTCCCATTGCGGCAGCGGGGGGAAATTCGCCGTGCGCTGCAGATGATGCGCGCGTTGCCAACCGTGCCCGACTCGAAAGGTCATGATCACCACGCCCAAGAACCACAGCAGCACCGCCCACGACAACCAGGGATTCAGCCACACGTGCAGGTTATTGAGCCACGGCAGAAATGCAGCCGCACTTGAGTCCGTATTCGCTGCAGTCACCATCGTGAGGCTGGTCCATGCAGCAGTGGCAGTGGCGCTCGTGGCGGGCTGATAGAGATGGATAAAGGTGAAAATCGGCAGCAGCGCCAGCGTCAGCAGCGTGAGCATCGCCAGGTTGTAGCGGGCGACGGGCGACTTGTTGCGCAGCCAATGACGCAGCAGAGCATAAAGCAGACCGACAGCGGCCCCTTGCCAGAGAAAATGCACCAAGGTCCAACCCAGGGTTGAAAGCAGCGCGGAATCCAGAAGGGTGGTAAACGTGCTCATTTGCGTTTGCCCTCCAGTTCATCCAGACGCGCCCGGATCTTGTTGATTTCGCTCAGGCTCGCGGGTTGTGCGGAACCCAGCGCCTGCATGACCAACTCGGTTGTGGATCCCTCGAATACCCGATGCAACAGTTTGGTGAGAATCTGGCGCTGCGTTTGATTGCGGCTCAATGCCGGTTTGTAGACGTGAGCCCGTTCGGAGTCGTCGCGCGAAACGAGACCTTTCTGATACATGACCTGCAGCATGCTAAGCACGGTGGTGTAGGCCAGTTCATCGTGCTCCAGCAGCGCGGCATGCACGTTGCGTACCGTGCTCGGTCCCAATTGCCAGAGCACGTTCAGGATGTCGAGCTCGCTCTGCGTGGGCTCGGGAACTTTACTTGCCGTTGCGGGTCTAGGTGACGACATGCGTATTCCTCATCGACGAATTCAGGGCTGGTGTTCCCCGGCCGGTTTGAGTATAGTGTTTTCTACTGGTTTCATAGTATGAATTTCCGGCACTGGGCTTGCAAATGCCGGTATTTACAATATACTAGCACAGCAGTACTTCTAATATCGTACGACTTTCAGGAGCCCTTTCATGTACAAACTCATGCTCGCTGGCGGTGCGGCCCTGTTGATGGCGGCCTGTGCCACTACACCGGGGGCCGGCCCCAAAACCGCAGCGGCCACGCAACAAGAAGCGGTGGCGGTTACCCGTGGCACTCCGGAAACCGGAAAAGACCAGCTCATCTGCACCGACAGTTTTCCCCTGGGATCGCACATTCCGCAGCGCATTTGTCTGACCAAGGAGCAGATGGCGGCCCGTCAGAAAGCCGCTCAGGAAGCGATGCGCAATGCTGAATTGCAGGGCCGGCCTGGGTCGTGTAATCCCACTTGTCTTTGATTGGGTGTCCGCAGCCGGTGTAAATATGCCTGATTGCGGCCGATGTGTGCGCGTCAAGGGATGATGAGAATCACGACACCGAGCTGCGAGCCACAATTTTCGTGGCGACTAGAGATTCAGTCGAGGACGTGGCTGATTGTTGAATGATTGGCGGTAAGGACTTGCTGCGAGATCGCTAACGTTTCTGATCTTGGCACTGAACCTGTTGGCGATCAGCAGCATCACTGCCCCACACATCGGGCTTTGACGGCGCCGCAGAAAGCCAACCAACGGTGGACTTTTACAGCTAGTGGAAAGTTCCGACCGTCACGCATGATGTGCGGGTAATCACCAAGCGCTGCCCCAACTTCGCCACACCGATGAACGGCCGGTTACAATACCGGCCATTCTTTTTCGGGAGCAACCGTGCCTACACGCTTCCGCGACATCGAATTACATGCGCCGACCGGCTCCAAACTGAGCTGCAAAGGCTGGCCTCAGGAGGCGGCGCTGCGCATGCTGCACAACAACCTGGACCCGGCGGTAGGAGAAAATCCCAAGGAATTGGTGGTTTACGGTGGCATCGGCCGTGCGGCACGCAATTGGGAATGCTTCGATAAGATCGTCGAGACGCTCCAGCGCCTGGAGAACGACGAAACCCTGCTGATCCAATCGGGCAAACCGGTGGGCGTGTTCCAGACCCATGAGTTTGCGCCGCGGGTGCTGATCGCCAATTCCAATCTGGTGGGCAAATGGGCCACCTGGGAACATTTCTTCGAACTGGACCGCAAAGGCCTGATGATGTTCGGCCAAATGACGGCCGGCTCGTGGATTTACATCGGCTCGCAGGGCATCGTGCAGGGTACGTACGAGACCTTCGCCGAAGCCGTGCGGCAGCATTACCAGGGCGATGCCAAGGGCAAGTGGCTGTTGACGGGTGGCTTGGGCGGCATGGGTGGCGCCCAACCGTTGGCCGCGGTGTTCACGGGCCTGTGTTGTCTCGCCGTGGAAGTGGACGAGAAGCGCATAGACAAGCGGCTTGAAACCGGTTATCTGGACCACAAGGCCAGGACACTCAAGGAAGCGCTCGGCATTGTCAAAGACGCAGCCGCCAAAGGGCAGGCGATCTCCGTCGGTTTGCTGGGTAATGCCGCGGAGATATTCGAGGAGATATTGAAGGGCCACGAGCATCCGCATCTGCTCACCGACCAGACTTCGGCCCACGATCCGCTGAACGGGTACATCCCGGCGGGTTACACGCTCGCGCAGGCCGCAGCGCTGCGCAAGACCGACCCCGCCAAATACGTGCAACTTGCCAAGCAGTCCATGGCGCGGCAGGTACGCGCCATGCTCGGCTTGCACGCCAGGGGCATTCCCACCTTTGATTACGGCAACAACATCCGCGCCATGGCGCAGGATGCGGGCGTGGCCAACGCCTTCGACTTCAAGGGCTTCGTGCCGCTCTACATCCGTCCGTTGTTTTGCGAAGGCATGGGCCCATTCCGCTGGGCGGCGCTCTCCGGCGATCCCGAGGACATATATAAGACCGACGCCAAGGCCAAAGAACTGTTCCCCGACAAGCAACACTTGCACCGCTGGCTGGAGATGGCGCGGCAGCGCATCCACTTCCAGGGCCTGCCGGCGCGCATCTGCTGGCTGGGCTACAAGGAACGGCACAAGCTAGGTTTGGCCTTCAACGCTATGGTGCGCAAGGGCGAATTGCAGGCGCCCATCGTCATCGGCCGCGACCATCTGGACGCAGGCTCCGTGGCGTCTCCCAACCGCGAGACCGAGGGTATGCGCGACGGCTCCGATGCCGTGGCCGACTGGCCGGTACTGAATGCACTCCTGAACACCGCGAGCGGCGCCTCCTGGGTGAGTTTCCATCACGGCGGCGGCGTGGGCATCGGCTATGCGCTGCACGCGGGCGTGGTGATCGTCGCTGACGGCAGCGAGCGGGCCGAGCGTGCGCTCCGGCTCGTGCTCACCAACGACCCGGGCACCGGCGTCATGCGGCATGCGGATGCCGGTTACGCAAAGGCCTTGCAGGTGGCGCGTGAGCGCGGCCTGGACCTGCCGATGTTCGGCACGCATTGAGGTACGGTTGCACTGCCAGGCGTGTACATTAATGCCATGCTCATGGACCTCAACGCCGACGTCGGTGAGGGCTGTGGCGACGATGCCGCACTCATGCCGCTGCTCACCAGCGCGAGCATCGCCTGCGGCGCGCACGCGGGCGATGCCGCAAGCATGCGGCACACTGTGGCCCTGGCGCTGCAGTACGAGGTCGTCGTCGGCGCGCATGTCGCCTATCCCGACCGCGAGCATTTCGGCCGGCGCAATCTCACGCTGTCGCCCGCGAAACTCACTGCCGAAGTTCTGCGCCAGTTGCACGCACTGGGCGACATCGCCCGCGCCGCCAGCACGCATGTGCGCTACGTGAAGGCGCACGGCGCTTTGTACAACCGCATGGCCCAGGATGAAGAAACTGCCGCAGCGGTGATCGCGGCCTTGCGAAGTTTCGACAGTGCACTGCCCATACTCACCTTGCCCGGGAGTACCGCGGAAACCGTGGCGCACGGCCTCGGCACCCAGGTCGTGGGCGAAGCGTTTGCCGACCGTGCCTATACCGCGGACGGCAAATTGGTTTCCCGCGATCAGGCGGGCGCGGTCATCACCGATGCAACAACCGTCGCGCAGCGCGGCACGGACATTGCCTGCGCGCACCGCGTGCAGAGCATTGACGGTCGCAGTGTGCGCATTCACGCGCGTTCGCTGTGTGTGCACGGCGACACGCCGGGCGCGGTGGCGCTGGCGCGTGCGCTGCGCACGGCGCTGGAGCAGGCGGGCGTGGAACTGCGCGCCTTCGCATGAACCTGCGTTTTTTTGGCGACTCCGCGCTGCTGGTCAGGCTTCCGGACAGTGCCGCCGCTCAGCATTTGCGCCGCGTACTGCTGGCGGAACATATCGCAGGCCTGCGCGAGTTGGTGCCTGGCTACGACACGCTGTTGGCAGAATTCGATCCTCTGGTGCTAGACGCGGAAAAACTTGCGGGCCGGCTGTCGAGACTCATGAAACGCCCGCCGCGCACATCGCGAGGGCGCGAACATGAAATCGAAGTGCGTTATGACGGCGCCGATCTCGAAGAGGTTGCACGCCTGACGGGACTGGAGGCCATCGAGGTGATCCGGCGACACAGCGCGCCGGATTACCGCGTGGCCTTTCTCGGTTTTGCTCCCGGCTTCCCCTATCTCGTCGGCCTGGATCCGGCGTTGCGCGTACCGCGGCTGAAATCACCGCGTACGCGCGTGCCCGCGGGCAGTGTCGCCATTGCCGGGGAATTCGCCGGCATCTACCCGCAGGCCACGCCCGGTGGTTGGCGGGTGCTTGGCCACACCGATGCAATGCTGTTCGATGCCTTGCGTGCCGAGCCGGCGCTGCTGCTGCCGGGCGACAGGCTCCGCTTTCGGCCGCTGCCGTGATTGCGGTTCTGGAACCGGGGCGCTTTACCAGCCTGCAGGACTTTGGGCGCACGGGATTTGCGCATCTGGGCGTGCCGCGCGCGGGTGCCGCCGATACGCTCAGCCTGCGCCAGGGGAATCTGCTGGTGGGCAATCCCGAATATTCTCCGGCGCTGGAAATGACACTGACCGGACCGCTGTTGCGTTTCGAGGCGGACGCAGTCATTGCGTTTGCCGGCGGCCAACTGGATGCGAGTCTGGACGACAAGCCGCTGGCCATGTATCAAAGTATCGCGGTGCATGCCGGCCAGGTTTTGCGCTGCGGTGCGCTGCACACCGGCATGCGCGCCTACCTGGCCATAGCCGGAGGATTTTCCGCGCCGCTGGTTTTGGGCAGTGCGGGTAGCGACACGCTCGCCGGTCTGGGGCCGGCCATACTGCGGGGCGGCGAGATTTTGCCCATTCAGACGCAGCGTCTGCAGCAGGGCTGGTACTGGCGTGCATCGCCGGATTTCGGCGCACGCCCAGTCCTGCGGGTTCTGGCCGGACCGCATTCCGAATGGTTCACCGCCGGCGCACTCGAAGAATTTCTCGGCTCGGAGTACGAGGTACGCAGCGACAGCGACCGCAGTGGATTGCGGCTTGCGGGAGCACGTGTGGCGCGCAGCCGCCAGCAGGAACTGCATTCGCAGGGCATGGTAAGCGGAGCGGTGCAGGTGCCGGGCGACGGTCATCCCATTGTTTTGCTGTGCAATCATGGCACTATCGGCGGCTATCCCGTAATTGCCGTGGTGATCGCGGCCGACCTGCCGCGTCTCGGTCAGTTGCGACCCGGCGCCACACTTGGTTTTCAACTGGTGAGTCGTGAACACGCCATTGCCGAGTTGCGTATCGTCAACGGGGATTTGCGCACTGGCCTGGTTTCCGCGGACCAAGGCCTGCTGGCGGCACGCAGTCTGATGACGCTCGCCAAGTCGCATCCCGAACTGCGCGCCGCCAACCTGCAGGTGGACGGCCGGCGCGTGCGCATGCGCCGCTGAGCTTGAGTTTTCTCTTGAGTTGCGCTTGTATGAGACCCATGCGTGTTCAACCACGGATCGTTGTGATTACCGGCCTGCTTACGGCTGCACTCGCGGCTTGTGCGCCCTGGCCGGAGCGGCCGTCCGCGCAGGCAACGTATGCATCCCCCGAAGCCGCGCGTGCGCGGGAAATCGTACAGCTCGCGAACCGCGAACTCGGCGCGCCGTATGTGTACGGCGGCGATACGCCGCGTGGCTTCGACTGCAGTGGGTTGGTGTATTACGTGTTCCGGCATGCGGGCATCGCGGTGCCGCGCACCGCCAACCAGCAGTTGTACGCCTCGCATCCGGTGAGCCTGCGGGATTTGCAGCCCGGCGATCTGGTGTTTTTCCAGATCGTCGGCAATATCCAGATGCACGTCGGCATCTACGTCGGCAACGGCGTGTTCGTGCATGCGCCGGAAACCGGCCAACCGGTGTCTTATGCCCGGCTGGATGATCGCTACTGGAAATCGCGTTTCGTCGGCGGCGGGCGGTTTTGAGCGATTAAATCCCGCGCGATCCTGGGCACGGCCTGCAGCGCGGTAGAATTCAACGCGCAACGCGATGAACCCAGCGGCGGCTGGGTCTGATGAGGAGTAGGGAAGTGAGCTTGGCTTTCACGGTATACCGTTCTTCATACTTCCCTAGTCCTCACCCCGCCATCTTTCTGCTGCACCTTTCCCGCCGCAGCGTGATATTCCACCGCCAGCATCATGTTCCGTCTGCGACTGGCGCTCGCTGACTTGCATCCGGCCACGCGCCGCCTGCTGGCGGCACGCGCGGTGCGCAGCGTGGCGCAGGGCGCGCTGGTGGTGGACTTGTCGCTGTACATGCATGCCTTGCATTGGAGCGGACTTGAAATCGGCCTGACCCTGATGGCCGGAGGGTTGGTAGCCGCGGCCTTCAGCATGCTGATCGGCGTGGTCAGCGACCGACTGCAGCGCAAGCCGTTTCTGCTTTGCAACGAAGGCCTGACGGTGCTGTGCGGCCTTGCACCGCTGCTGAGTGCCAGCCCGACGCTGCTGGTTGCGGCGGTGATTGTCGGGGGATTCGGCCGCGGCCGTGCCGGATCGGCCGGGCCGTTCGCACCCGCCGAACAGGCGTGGCTGGCGGAAGTCGTGCCGCCTGAACAGCGCGGCTGGATTTACAGCCTGAATTCGGGGCTGGGATTTTTCGGCATGACCCTGGGCGCGCTGTTTGCGATCACGCCGTCATTCCTGATTTCCGGCTGGGGCGTACATTTTGCCTACAGCCCCATTTTCATGGTGATTGCGCTGGGCGGAATCGTGAATTTGTGGTTGCTGGGCGGTGCTCCGGAGCAGCGTGTGGCCCCGCGGATCTTGGCCGCATCGCGAACCACGCCCGGCAATGCCGAGGCCCGGCGCTTTGAGAATCACATCCTCTGGCGGCTGTTTCAGTTGAATACGCTCAACGGCCTGTCCATCGGACTGACCAGCACATTGATCGCCTACTGGTTTGCGCTGCGCTATCACATCGGGCCCGGTGAGATCGCCCCGCTGATGGCGGTGACTTTCTTGCTAGCCGGAGTGAGCGCCATTGTCACCGGCCGCATCACGGTGCGGCACGGACTGGTGAGTTCGGTGATCTGGTCGCGCGCCATTGGCGCCGTGTTGCTGGGCATCCTGCCGCTGATGCCGTGGTTCTGGCTGGCAGCAGTGGTTTACATGTTTCGGCTCGCGACCAGCGGGGCGTCGGTCGGCGCGCGTCAGGCACAAGTGATGGTGCTGGTGCGCGACGAGCGCCGTGGCCTGGCGGCCAGCGTCAATGCGGCTTCATTTCAGGTGCCGCAGTCCATTGGCCCGGGCGTTGCGGGGCCGATGATCGCCGCCGGCATGTTTCTCACTCCGTTTTACGTGGCCGCGGCGCTGCAGGTGCTGTATGTTATTGGTTACGGCCGCGTGTTCCGCCGCTATGCACACGCCGGCACGAAATCATCCGACCGTTGAACGCGCTCATTACCGCAACGATCTGTGCACGGGGATCAGGTGTTGGGGCTGGTCAGCACCACGCGGAAAGTGGTTTGCGCCGCGACCGGTACGCTGCCGGTAAAAGTAAAGGTGATGTTGTCGGCGGTGCCGGGGTTGTCCAGAGCGGCTTCACAGGTGAACGCCAGGGTGTAGGTGCCGGCCGGCAAAAACGCACCGGTGAACACGTAGTCTCCGGTATTGTTGTTCAAGGTCACGGTTTCTTCGGTCACCGGTTGCGTGGCCTGCGGTGAATTGTTGTCGATGTCGGTCGGTGTCGCGTTGGCACCGGCAAAGATGTACACGGCGGGTGTGCATCCCGGCGTAATCAATGAGTTGGGCACGATACCGATAATGTTGCCGGAGTCCAGGATGGCAGCCATGCGCCCTTCCGGCTGCAGCCCGTATTGCGTACCCCCGGGTGTGGCCGGCGGCAGCACGGATTTGCGTGCGTCGAAATCGATCACATAGGCGCCATTTTCGTTGCTGTCGACATTGAAATTCAGCGGGATCGCGAGTACCGCGGTATTGGCGCAGGGCAGGCCGCAGGCCGTTGAATTCACGGGCTGCAGCGCCACCAGTGGGTACTGATTGCCGTCATTCAGGACGATGTAGGAATCCGGAACACTTGGGTCTGCGCTGACGAACACATTCAGGCCGATGTATTGCCCCGGTGGCAGACTCCAGTCATTTACCAGTGGGGTGGATACACCCTGCTGCAATTGCAGCAGGTCAATCTGCTGTGGCTGCGGGAACGTATAGGTAATCGGGCTGCCGTTTTGGGGTATCGCCTGGATGGCCGTGATATCCACCACCACGTTGGCGGCGTTGTCCACCGGAGCATCGGTCAGCGAAAGGCTGAGCAGGCCATTGTCAGAGGAAGAATTGCAGCCGGCGATCAGCAACAGGAATGACAAGGGCACAAGGATGCGCGCATATCGCAACATAAGACACCTCCCCAAGTCAGGGAGACAACCTGCAACGTGGACAAAGTATAGCTTATCCGCGTCACGCGGGATTTGAGCGCCACGCCTATTGCAGATTGATGTAGGTAGTGTTTCCCGCGGCCACGGTGGTGGTGGTGGTGGCGAGGAATTGAATGTTGTCGGTCTTGGTCGGGTCGTCGAGGTTGGCCTGGCAGGTGAAAGCCGCGGTGTACTGGCCGGGTGGCAGGAAGCCGGCACTGAACGCGAATTGCGAAATGGTGCCGTTGACTCCCACCAGCGCGCTGGTGATCGGCTGTACGCTGCCGGCCGGGGCGTTGATGTTGACGTCGGTGGGAGTCACGTTGCCGCTGTATATGTATACGGCGGGGTTGCAGCCCGAGCTGACCAGGGTGTTGGCCACCGTGCCGGAAATAAGACCGTAATCATTGTTGCTGACGGCGCGTAGCGACGGCTGCAGCAGATACTGATTGGGATTGGATGGGTCTGTAATGACGGACTTGCGCAGATCCAGGTCGAGTGTGTAATTCGCGGTGATGTTCTGGAACACGATGAAATTCACCGGTACCGTGTACGACGTCGGCTGACCGGCGGGGATCACCAGCGGATAGGTGTTGCCGTTGCCGATCAGCGTGATGTTGGAATCGAGCGTGCCGGGCGCAGCGTCAAAGTCCAGCGTGATGGAAAAGTAATGTCCAGCCGGCAGAGTGGTGCTGATCAGGAATTGCGAAAGTCCGCCCTGCAGCTGGTAAAAATTTATCGGGGTGGATGCCGGGAACGTGAAGGTCTGAGTACCTTGATCTCCGGTCACAGTAATTCCGGTAAGCGACACGATCACACTGCGGGCATTGTCTATGGGCGCGTCCGCAACATAGATATTCAAATTGTTGTTGTTGCCGCCGCTGCCGCCACAGCTGGTGAGCAGCAGCAACGCGCACAGGGCGGCGGCGGACCGGGCAATCAGTCTGGACATCGGAACTCCGGATCGGGCTTGGGAACGAAGACGGCCAGCTACAGGCGGCAGGCTCGCAGACGCGCAGTTTACCGTCTGGTGCGTTCGCCTCATAGGGGGAGGACTGCCCAGGCAATTACAGGTGAAAAAAAGAGGGGCCTCTCGTCAAAGGGGGAAAACGAGAGGCCCCGGACTTCCCCACGTTGCGCGGGGCCGTCATAACCATGCTTTTCTGCCGATGGCCTCAGCCATCGTCCGGTGTCCGACTGGGACGCAGCGTGATTATAGCCAATAGTTGGAAAATATGTCGTTTGTGTGACATATCTGAATTGCAGGAGATTGACGCGGACCGCGGGGCACCTGATGCCCGGCTTAGGTCACACCAGCAGTGACTGATTTGCGTCCGGCGGCAGGCAGCCCGTCAGCAAGCCCCGGCTCAGTTGCGCGGCAAGCTGGTTGATGTCCTTGTCGAGGCGCCGGTCGCCGGTATGCGCGGCTGCGACCCCGCGAATATGGACCAGGGCCTTTTCCAGTTGGGGCGTGCTGTGCAATGGGCGTTGGGCTTCGATGGCCGCTCCCGCGGCCAGTGCCTCGATGGCCAGGATATGGTGCAGGTTTTCCAGGATTTGCAGCAATTTGATGCCGGCCCAGGGCGCCATGCTCACATGGTCCTCCTGCCCGGCCGAGGTGGGGATGGTGTCCACGGAGGCCGGATGCGCCAGCGTCTTGTTCTCTGAGGCCAGGGCGGCGGCGGTCACGTGCGCCAGCATGAAGCCCGACTCCACCCCCGGCGTGCGCGCCAGGAACATCTCCAGGCGCGGATTGATCTTGCGCAGCATCAGGTCGGTACGCCGCTCCGACATGGTGCCCAGTTCCGTGGCGGCTATCGCCAGAAAATCCGCGACGAAGGCCAAGGGCTCGGCGTGGAAGTTCCCGCCGGAGAGCACGTCCTCACCGAAAATCAGGGGGTTATCCGATACGCTGTTGCATTCGCGTGCCAGTACGCCGGCCGCATGCGCGAGCGTGTCGCACACCGCGCCGAACACCTGGGGCATGCAGCGCACGGCATAGGGGTCCTGTACCCGGTCGCAGTCCTGATGCGACCGCCAGATCCCGCTGCCGGTCAGCAGGCTGCGGAACCACTCGGCCACCTTGATCTGGCCGGGCAGATTGCGAACCGCGTGGATGCGGGCGTCGAACGGGCTGTAACTGCCGGCCAGTCCTTCGAGCGTCAGCGCGCCGATCACTATGGCGGAAAGCAGGGCGTTGCGTGTCTGCAGCAGACCCTCGATGGCCAAGGCTGCGCTCATCTGCGTGCCGTTCAGCAACGCCAAGCCTTCCTTGGCCTGGAGCTGTATCTGCGGCACATGCGCGGCATCGAGCACCGCCTTTCCCTCAAGCCGCTTGCCTCCGTGCTCGGCCTCGCCCTCGCCGATCAGGGCCAGCGCCAGATGCGCGAGCGGCGCGAGATCCCCGGAGGCCCCTACCGAACCCTTTGCGGGAATTACCGGCAGTACGTCGCGATTCAGGAACGCCAGCAGCGCCTCCACGACTTCCGGACGGATGCCGGAGTTGCCGATGGCCAAGCTGTTGGCCTTGAGCAGCAATATGCGGCGCGTGACGACGGGTGCCAATGGTTCGCCCACGCCGCAGGCGTGGCTGCGCACCAGGTTGTATTGCAGCTGCACGAGCTGGTCATGGGAAATATGCTGGCGTGCAAGCGCGCCGAAGCCGGTATTGATGCCGTAACACACCCGCCCGGTGCGCACGACTTCACGCACGACTTCCACACTCGCCTGCATGCGGCCGCGCGCCGTCCTGGCAAGTGTCACGCGCGGGCGGTGTACTTCGAATTCCGCCAAGTCCTTGAGCGTCAAATCATGTCCGGTCAACGCCAAATCGCTCATGTTTGCTTGCCCTTGTAAAACACCGCGGCCGGTTTCAGGCCGCCGAGCTGATACAGGAGGAATTCAGGCGACGGGATGTCCCAGACGGTGAAATCCGCGTGGCGTCCAGGCGCGAGGCTGCCGACCCGCTGTTCGCGTCCCAGCGCGCGCGCCGCATGCCGCGTCACGCCCAGCAGGATCTCGTCGGGCGTGAGGCCGTACAACAATGCCGCCATGTGCATGACCGTGAGCAGGCTCGCGATCGGCGAGGTGCCCGGATTGAGATCCGTGGACACGGCTATTGGCACCCGGTGACGGCGCAAGAGTTCGACCGGCGGTTTGCGGGTTTCGCGCAGGAAATAGAACGCGCCCGGCAGCAATACCGCCACGCTGCCCGCGCGCGCCATGGCTTGTACGTCTGTTTCGCTGGCGTGTTCCAGATGATCGCAGGAGAGGGCGCCGAGCGTGGCCGCGGCTTCGGTCGCACCCATATGACTGAGCTGGTCGCTGTGGATGCGGCAATGCAGGCCGAGCCCGGAGGCTGCCGTGAACAGTTGACGCACCTCCTCGGTTGTGAACGCGAACGATTCCGCGAAGATGTCCACGCTCTCCGCGAGTTTTTGCTTGGCCACGGCCGGCAGCATGACATCGAGGACCTCCTGGAAATATTCCTCACGGGATTTTTCCGGCGGAATCGCATGCGCGCCCAGAAACGTGGCCGCGATGTCCATGTTGAGATGCAGGCGCAGCCGCTGGATGGCGTGCAGCATCTTGAGTTCCTGTTCGGTGCTGAGACCGTAGCCGCTCTTGATTTCGACCGTGGTCACACCTTCGGCCGCCAGTGCCTGCAGGCGCGGCAGGGTTTCCTTTACCAGTTGGGCTTCGTCGGCGGTACGCACGGCGCGCACCGTGGTCTGAATGCCTCCGCCGGCGCCGGTGATCTCCGCATAACTGGCACCGCGTAATTTGTACGTGTGTTCCGCGACCCGGTTGCCGGCATACAGTGCATGTGTGTGGCAGTCCACAAAACCTGGCAATACGACGCGGTCATCGGCATCAAAGACTTCCTTAGCTGCAGCATCATCGGGCACGTCGAGTGCCACGATGCGACTGTCGCTTACCGCCAGAGTGCGGGCGGGCGATACCGCGGCGTCCGATTCCATGGGGTAGATGCGTGCGTTTTTGACCAACAGGTCGTACACCCGGATCTCCTAGCCGCCCGAGCGTGAATTTGAGAGCATAGGCGTATGCCTACGCGGTTGAGTTTCAAATACCTGCTGACCCCCGACGGTTTGCGTGCCGACCAAACCCTGGTTGTGGGCAGCGACGGAATAATCGCAGCCATAGAATCCAGCGGGCAGGGGAGCCACGGTTTTTTCGCGCTTCCCGGCATGCCCAACGCCCACAGTCATGCTTTCCAGCGCGCGCTCTCGGGTTTTGGCGAGCAGGCGCGGGGGCAGGATTCGTTCTGGAGCTGGCGTGAGGCCATGTACCGTCTGGCCGGGCGCATTACGCCCCAGGACCTGCTGGTGATCGCGCGCCAGGCGTTCCGCGAAATGCTGCGCGCCGGGTTCACCAGCGTCGCCGAATTTCACTATCTGCATCAGCTGCCTGGAGGCCGATTCGGCCTGGAGATGGCACAGGCGGTGATCGAAGCGGCGCGCACGGCGGGTATTCATCTGGTGTTGTTGCCGGTGTTTTACCAACTGGGCGGATTCAACACGCCGCCGGCCGAGCGCCAGCGGCGTTTCGTGCACGCCAGTATAGAGGACTATTGCCGGCTGTTGCAGGAGTTGCGTGGTGTGCCGCTCGGCATCGCGCCGCATTCTCTGCGCGCGGTGCCGCCGCTCACATTGGCACAGTTGCTGGTGCAGGCCGATGCCGCAATCGGCGCTCGCCGACCCATACACATCCATATCAGCGAACAGCGGCGGGAGGTTGAGGAGTGTCAGGCGGCATTCGGCCGCACGCCGATTGAACTGCTGGCGCACACGGTGCAACTCGATGCGCGCTGGAACTTGGTGCATGCCACGCACGCCAGTGCGGCCGAGCGCGCGCTCATCGTGCAGCGCGACGCCACCGTAGTGCTGTGCCCGCTCACCGAAGCCGGTTTGGGCGATGGCCTGTTCGAAGCGGAGGAATACGTGCGCGCCGGCGGGCGATTCGCCATCGGTTCCGACAGCAACGGCCGCATTGATGCGGTAGAAGAACTGCGGCTGCTGGAATACGGCCAGCGTCTGCGCCGCGAACAGCGTGCGCGCCTTGCAAATGCGGACGGTCTCGGCGCGGTGCTGTGGCAACAGACCTGCCGCGGTGGCGCGCGTGCGCTCGGTGAACCGCTCGGCGAACTCGTGCCCGGCAAGCGCGCCGATATCGTGGTGCTCGACGAGTACACGGCGCCCTGGCTCGGCCACGGACCGGACTCGTTACTCGATGCATTGATTGTGGGTGGCAGCCGGGCGGACCTCGCTGCGGTGTACGTGGGCGGGAAACGCGTTGCGGATCACGGCGCAATTGCGGGTGAAGAGGCCGGGACGCGCGAGTTTGCCGCCACCGTGGCACGGCTCAATCAGGCATGAGCGTTCCGGCGGAACCGTACGAAATACGCGTGCCCGCGGTGCAGGAAACGCCGCTGCTGGTGAGCATTCCGCACACCGGCACTTATGTGCCGCCCGGCATTGAAGCGCAGTTTGCGTCCGCCTACATTCGCGGCTTGCCGATGACCGACTGGCATCTGCATCATCTGTACGATTATCTTCCGGACCTTGGCGCCACCACGATTTACGCTACCTACAGCCGCTTTGTTGCGGATCTCAACCGTGCGCCCGACGATGCGCCGCTCTATCCCGGCCGTTTCGAGACCGGCTTTGTTGCGCTCAAGACTTTCTGGGGCGAGGAAATTTACCGCACAATGCCCGACGCGCGGGAAATCGAGCGCCGGCGCCAACTGGTGCATGCGCCCTATCACAGGAAGCTGCGGGAACTCCTGCAGATGAAAATCCGGAAATTCGGCCGTGCCGTGCTCATCGATGTCCACAGCGTGGCTTCGCGGGCCAATTTGTTGCACGGCCCTCTGACCGACGATATCTTCCTCGGTGACCGCGACGGGCGCAGCAATTCCGGCTGGCTCACGGAGGTCGCCGAGGCTGCGTTTCGCGCGCAGGGATTCCGCGTGGCACGCAACCGCCCCTACAAGGGCGGCTACATCACCGACCACTACGGCAAGCAGGACACGGTCGAGGCGCTGCAGATCGAGATG
Organism: Gammaproteobacteria bacterium; assembly: GCA_035279405.1. NCBI lineage: Bacteria > Pseudomonadati > Pseudomonadota > Gammaproteobacteria > Gammaproteobacteria bacterium. The sequence goes on along the minus strand of DATEHU010000011.1, from coordinate 84,661 downwards.
TGCGAACGCGTGTACATGGACGAACAGGATCCGGCTGGCGCGTTGATGTATCGGGGATTCGTACCTGCCAAGAAGCAGATCCAGAGCGTGCTTCAGGCGGTGAGTGACGAAACCGTCAGGCGCTCGTCCGGCTGGAGGCACGCTACCGACAGTTAGCTTTTGCGCCGGATTTACGCTCTTTGCGTATAGCGCGGGCGCGGCAGTGGGCCCGCAACCAAAGCGCGGGCACAAAAAAGCGGGCAACGCCTGCGCGCTGCCCGCTTTCATCGTGCCGGGATCAGGGTTTGACGAACTTGAGCGTCATGCGGTCGGATTCGCCGATGGCTTCCATCTTGGCCTTTTCGGCCGGGGTCTTGGCGCCCATCAGATTCGGCGGTAAGTGGTGCACGTTGATGTCCTCCGGATCCTTGGGATTCGCGTTGATTTCCGATACGCCGGCGAGCCGGAATCCGGCCTTCAGGCCCGCTTCGATCATGTAGTCCTCGGGAATGCGGTGCAGTTCCTTGGAGCTTTGCACGGCATCGGCGAACGGCCTGGCGCGATGCTCGGTAACGCCGAACACTCCGCCCGGCTTGAGCACCTTGTAGGCGGACTGGAATACGGCCTCCAATGTTTCCGGACTGTGGTTCAGCCAGTCATGCGCGTTGCGGAAGGTGAGCACCATGTCGGCGGAATCGTCCGGTCCCAGGTTCACCTGCTCGGGCGGCGCGAACGGGATGATTTTCTCGACGTGTCCGTACACCGCCGGGTCGCTTTTGAGTTTCTGCGCATAGGCGTCGGCCATGCGGCGCATGAATTTACTGGAGCTGTCCATGGGCGCCGATGCTTCGATCAGATGTCCGTGGTCGTAGAGGAAAGGCGCGAGAATTTCCGTGTACCATCCGCCGCCCGGATCCAGCTCGATCACCGTCATGTCCGGACGAATGCCGAAAAACTCCAGCGTCTCGATGGGATGGCGGTACTGGTCGCGGGCCTTGTTGGCGGCGGAGCGCCAACTGCCGTTCACGGCTTCCTGCAGCAGCATGTGAGCATTGTCGGATGGCGCGATCGGGCCGGCATGGGCGGTGGCGAACGCCATCAGGCTGCCGGCCAGCAAACACAAAATATTGGCGGGGCGATGCAACATGACTCAATCCTCCTTAAAATAGGCGAGCGTAACTATAGCGCAGAGCCGCCGGGTTAACGCAGGATTATGCCCGGTAACCTGTGCCCGCGTTTCACTGTGAATTCCATTCCTGTTGAATGTATTGGTAAAAGAGCATGCCCCACGAGCGATTCAATTTCGTTTTGCAGTCCACCCGCATGGTGACGCCGCGCGTGCGCCAGTTCAATTTCCGGCGTGAGGACGGTGTGCCGTTTCGCTGGGCGGCGGGGCAGTTCGTTACCCTGCACATGCCCTTCACAGACAAGGAGTTGCGCCGCAGCTACAGCATTGCCGCCAGCCCGGAGCATTCGGGGGACGTGGAACTCGCAATCACCTACGTGGACGGCGGCCGCGGCACCGGTTTGCTGTTTGCCATGGAGCCGGGCGCGCGCGTGCAGGCGACCGGTCCGTTCGGCAAGTTCCAGTTGCGCGAGGACTCACTGCAGCGCGATCTGCTGGTGGCCACGGGCACCGGCATTGCGCCGTTCCGTGCCATGCTGCCGCAACTGCGCAAACGCCTGAACGGCGGCGGCCACGAGGCGGTGCTGTTGATGGGCGTGCGCGGACCCGACGAACTCCTGTACGGCGAGGACATGCTGCAACTGGCGCGCGAGAATCCGCGCTTCCAGTTCATCACCAGCTACAGCCGGCGGCTCTCGGAACCCGCGGTGGCACACGAACGCAAGGGCTACGTGCAGGACCACTTGATGGAGCTGAATCCCGATCCGGCGCGCGACATCGTGTACCTGTGCGGCAATCCCGGCATGATTGACGACGCGGTAGCCAAGCTCAAGGCCGTGGGTTTTCAGACTCACAACCTGCGCCGCGAGAAGTTCGTGTCTTCGAACTGACACAACCCGCAAGCGCTGGTTTCTGCCTGCGCAGCCGCGGCTGTACCCGATAGACGATCCGTAGCTTGTCGCTTCTTTTTATCCGCTGGTCGGAGTGTTCGGCGTCGCCCTTTCGGTCGCGGTGATTGCCTTCCGCCGCCGGAATTGCGCAGCACCGCGTCGCGCGGGCCAATCCGATTCGACCCGGTACTTTGGCCGGGCAGGGCAGGCTTCGGCAGGTTCAAGGTGGGGTCGGCCGACCTGATATCTTCGCGACAGAGTGCTAACCTTGCACTCCGTGGTTTTAATTCCAACAGCCAACACGATTCCGGGCACCCGCTCACGCCGGGGCGCGGATTTTCCATGAGCCCGCATCCCAAATCTGGGGTTCCAACACCGCGTCGCAAGCGCCCGGCCCTGGGCGACTACACGACGGCGAACTGGCGGCTGGTGGTGCTGTCGCTCATGGCGGTGCCGATCGGCGGGGCCGGCGCGGGTATCGCCTGGATACTCGTGCGGCTGATCGGCTTCATTACCAACATTTCCTTTTATCACACGGTTTCCTTTGCCTTCAATTTCCCATCGCATGAGACGGTCGGCTGGATGGCGTTCATTCCGCCCATCGTCGGTGGCTTGTTGATCGGGCTGATGGCGCGTTACGGCTCGGAGAAAATCCGCGGCCACGGCATCCCCGAGGCTATCGAGGCGATTCTCCTGAACCGTAGTGTCATCGAGCCGAAGGTGGCGGTAATCAAACCTGTTGCTTCTGCGATCGCGATCGGTACCGGCGGACCGTTCGGTGCGGAGGGCCCGATCATCATGACCGGCGGCGCGTTCGGCTCGCTGTTTGCGCAACTGTTCAAGCTCTCCGCCATGGAGCGCAAGACGCTGATGATCGCCGGCGCTTCGGCGGGCATGGCCGGGATTTTCGCGACGCCGGTGGCCGCGACGCTGATTGCCGTTGAACTGCTGTTGTTCGAATGGCGGCCGCGCAGTTTCATCCCGGTCGCGATAGCCGCCGCCGCCGCCACCATCGTGCGCGAGCCGCTGCTTGGAGCGGGCCCGCTGTTCGCCTATCACTCGGCGCTCATGCCGCTCGCGGGATTGTTCATCTGCATCCCGGTCGGAATTACCGCCGGACTGCTGTCCGGCTTGCTCACCTGGCTCACTTACCGCTTCGAGGATGGCTTCGGAAAACTGCCGGTGCACTGGATGTGGTGGCCGGCGATTGGCGGCGTGCTCATCGGCATCGCCGCGATGATCGAACCGCGGGCGTTGGGCGTCGGCTACGATGTGATCCGCGATCTGCTCGCGGGCAATCTGGTGTTTTCCGTGGTGCTGGCGCTGTTGATCGTGAAATCGCTGCTCTGGGCTTCGACGCTCGGCTCCGGCACTTCGGGCGGCGTGCTCGCGCCGCTGCTCATCATGGGCGGCGCCATGGGCGCGCTCGAGGCGCGCATCATTCCGGTCGGTGAACCGACACTGTGGGCGCTGGTGGGCATGACCGCGGTGCTCGGCGGCACCATGCGCTCGCCGTTCACCTGCATCGTGTTTGCGCTCGAGTTGACGCACGACATGAACGCGGTACTGCCACTGACCATCGCCACCTTCGTGGCAGCGGGTTGCACGGTGCTGATGCTCAAGCGTTCGGTGCTCACCGAAAAGATTTCCCGGCGTGGGCATCACGTGACCCGCGAGTATTCAACCGATCCGTTCGAGACCATGTTCGTCGAGGACCACATGACGCGCGACGTGCGCACGCTCGCCGGCAACATGACGGTGGGCGATGCCGTGAAATTCTTCGACGAGCACATGCAGTTGCCGCCGCACGCGGATGAACGCGATCCGGAGAGCTACAAGCACGGCTTGCCGGTCGTGGATGACCGGCTCAAGCTGCTGGGCATGCTGTTGCGCACGGACGTCGGCAAGCTGCGCAGCGGCAACTATCTGCCCACGGTTCGCATTGCCGATGTGACCCCCAAGGCGCGTGCCACTGGTTATCCGGACGAGCCGCTCAGCCGGGTGGCAGACCGCATGGCCGAATCCGACATGGATTGCGTGCCGATCGTTGATCCGCAGTCCGGCACTCTGATTAGCCTGGTGACGCGCCATGACGTGCTGCGCGCGCGCGCCATGGCCTTGGGTGAAGAGCACATACGTGAGCGCATCATTGATCTGCACGTGCATCTGCCACATTGGCTGCGCAACCTCGCACCGGCACACGCCGACGCGGGGAAGGCGCTCCACTCCGACGTCAGGACCGTGGGACAAAAGCCGGACGCCGGCACCAAGCGCGACGCCTCCAAACGCGATTGACTCTGCGTTACTTAGAGCACCTAACAATATGAGCACCCGTGACAAATCTCCCTGCGCGCCAAGCGCGCTCCCCCCTTTGCAAAGGGGGGCGAGGGGGGGATTTCAGTTGTGCGGAGCGGTTCCTCTCGCCAATTTTGTTAGACGATCTCAGCGGGGCGTGCCGGGTAATTGCTGATCACCCTGTGCCTTGAGCTTTTCCTTGAGCAGTTGCAGGGCGGCATCCAGCACCGGATCGTCGCCACGCCCGAAATCGGCTTGCGTGGCGGACACAGGCACTTCCGGCTGGATGCCGTTCCATTCGATAACCTTGTGATCCGCGGTCATGTCGTAGCAGACCGGCACGCTGTAGATCCAGCCGTCTCCGAGTGCGAAGGTTTCCGGACAGCCGGAGGCGCCGCCCGTCGTTGCACCGAGGGTGGTGACGTTGGGCAGAGTCTGCATGGCTGCGATGAAATTCTCGGTGCTGCTGAAGCTGTCGGGTCCGATCAGCAGCATCAACAAGCCGGGGTAGTGCACGCCGATTGCCGGGTACAGGTACCGTGGTCGGGGTTTACCCAGATCGCCCGGACGCGGCCCGTTGCGGTAACGGTAATACTCACTGAGGTGCGGTTTGGCGGCGAAATATTCGGCGATCTTGTAGGCCAACTGGTCATTGCCGCCGCTGTTCATGCGCACGTCCAGGATCAGGCCAGGACTCGACTGGAATTGCTCCAAAGCGGTCGCGAAATCGTCCAGCGACAGCGCGTGCTTTTTCCAGTCGGCAATGAAGATATAGGGAAAGCCCTGCACGTGGCCGTAGCCCCAGTCCGCGCCGCCGTAGTAGGCCAGATCGGGAACATAGACGCTGAGCGGTCCCGGGCTCCAGTTGGGATCATCGGCGCGCTTGGAATCGTAAGTGTTGAGGTATTCACCCTCGGGCGACTTGAACCACACGTGAACGTCCTTGAGCTTTGTGGTCATGCGCATCAGCAGATGCACGAGTTCCGATTCGTTGTGCACCTGGTCGGCGAGCGGCCGGTATTGGTTGTACGCGGCCTGCCAGTCCACGTGCTTGTACTCGAAATACGGATACAGGTGGTCGAACTTGTACCAGTATTCCTCGAACTGGTAGGCGTACGGGTTCCTGGGGATCGGATGGCCCGGCGCGATGTTCGGTGTGCAACCGGCGAGTGCCAGCGCCGCGAACAATGCCGCAATTGCTATTACCTTGGCCGCGCTCATCGTGTGCCTAGCATAAGGTTTCTGATAAGGCCGTACAAAATGCAGCAAGTTCCGTCGCAGTCGAACGGGACGAAAATAAGCGCAGCTGCTACCGCGCCGAGGAAGCTCTGAATGTTTCGCTTTCAGTCATTCCGGTGAAGCTTGCCCCCGCGAAGGTGTAGAGCCGGAATCCAGCCTCTTCAAGAACCCGGACACCTCCCGGCGAGAGCCGGGACCACGCCGGTGTGACGAATGTGGCGAGTAAATCAGATGATATGGACGCCCCCGCTCAATACGGCATCGTAATGTGCCAGAGCGGAAAGTCGTTTGGTTCCACATCACATGAGAGAGGGCGCCCACATGAAGATTAGCACTATCGGATTAGATTCCTAAGGGCATCCAACAAATTGAACATTTTGACAAATCCCCCCGCGCGAAACGCGCCCCCTTTGTCAAAGGGGGCAAGGAGCATAGCTCCGAGCGGGCAGCCACTGATGGCTGCCCTGGACTTTCGGGCGAAGCAGGATTGCGAAGCCCGAAAGAGGGGGGATTTTAGGCGTGCCCGGCGGTCAAGCGAGTGCAAGCTATCTCAAAATTCCGTTCGCCCTGAGCGTAGCGTCGAAGACGCGAAGTCGAAGGGTACCAAATTCCGGACTCGTCAGTGTTTCGACTCCGCGGAGCCAGGGCCCGCTACGCTCAACACGAACGGTTCGAAACTTAGGCATAGGATTTAATCAATTGCCTTGGTCTATTCTTTCAAGCGCCGGTATTTGATGCGATGCGGCTAGACTGAATTGACGCCGGAGCGGGCATCCTGCCCGCCCGGCGCACGCGCATCCCGGCGCATGTCCGGGATGCGCTTCACGCTGCGCGCGACCGTACATCCCTGTACGGGCCGATCAACCGCGCCGCAAAGGACGGTATTTGATGCGATGCGGTTGATCCGCATCGGCACCGAGGCGGCGCTTGCGGTCAGTCTCGTAGTCGGCGTAATTGCCCTCGAACCACATCACCTTGGAATCGCCTTCGAACGCCAGCATGTGCGTGGCGATGCGATCCAGGAACCAGCGGTCGTGCGAGATCACCACCGCGCAGCCGGGGAAGGCGAGCAGCGCTTCTTCCAGTGCGCGCAGGGTTTCCACATCGAGATCGTTGGTCGGTTCGTCGAGCAGCAGCAGGTTGCCGCCGTCGCGCAGCACCTTGGCGAGATGCACGCGGTTGCGTTCGCCGCCCGCCAACTGGCCGACGAGTTTCTGCTGATCCGGGCCCTTGAAGTTGAAGCGCCCGACGTAGGCGCGTGAGGGCGTCTCGTAGCTGCCGATGGTGAGCACGTCCTGGCCGTTGGAGATTTCCTCCCACACGGATTTCTTGTCGTTGAGCGCATCACGCGACTGATCCACGTACGCGAGCTTGACGCTCGGCCCGATGCGCAATTCGCCGGCATCGGGTTTCTCCCGGCCCACGATCATGCGGAACAGCGTGGTCTTGCCCGCGCCGTTTGCGCCGATGACGCCCACGATGCCGCCCGGCGGCAGCTTGAAGGACAGCCCCTCGAACAGCAGGTTGTCGCCGAAGCTCTTGCGCAAGTCCTTGGCTTCGACCACGAGATCGCCCAAGCGCGGGCCGGGTGGAATATAAAGTTCCTGGGTTTCATTGCGCTTCTGGAATTCTACCGAGGAGAGTTCCTCGAACTTCTGCAGGCGCGCCTTGCTCTTGGCATGCCGGCCCTTGGGATTGGTGCGCACCCACTCGAGTTCCTGCTTCATGGCCTTGATGTGCGCGGTTTCTTGTTTCTCCTCCATTTCCAGGCGCTTTTCCTTCTGCTCCAGCCACGAGGAGTAATTGCCCTGCCAGGGAATGCCGTGGCCGCGATCCAGTTCCAGAATCCAGCCGGCCACGTTGTCGAGGAAGTAACGGTCGTGCGTCACGGCCACCACAGTGCCGGAATATTCCTGAAGGTAACGTTCCAGCCACGCGACCGATTCCGCGTCCAGATGGTTGGTGGGCTCGTCGAGCAGCAACATGTCGGGCTTCGAGAGCAACAGGCGGCACAGAGCTACGCGCCGGCGCTCGCCACCGGAGAGCTTGACGACATCCGTGTCCCAGGGTGGCAGACGTAGCGCTTCGGCAGCCACTTCCAGCACGTGATCCAGGTTGGTCGCGCCCGCGGCCTGCAGGATGTTTTCCAGCCGCGCCTGCTCGGCCGCGAGCTTGTCGAAATCGGCGTCCGGTTCGCCGTACGCCGCATACACCGCGTCGAGTTTGGCCTTGGCCTCCATGACTTCGCCCATGCCGGCTTCCACGTTCGCGCGGACGTTTATTTTGGGATCGAGCTGCGGCTCCTGCGGCAGGAACCCGACCTTGATACCCGGCTGCGGGCGCGCTTCACCGTGGATGTCCGTGTCCACGCCCGCCATGATGCGCAGCAGCGAAGATTTGCCGGCGCCGTTCAGCCCGAGCACGCCGATTTTGGCGCCGGGAAAGAAGGACAGGGAAATGTCGCGCAGGATCTCGCGCTTGGGCGGCACGACCTTGCCCACCCGGTTCATGGTGTAGATATATTGCGCCATGGAGTTAATCGTTCGGAGATTGGGAAAGGATGCGGATTATAAGCTAGCCGCGATGAATTTCTTGCCGCATGAGCTCATTTAGGGGTGCTTCGCATAAATGGCCCTCCGTTAATCCCGCAACAGCGGCAGTGGAAAAAAGTTAAACATCTGGGTCACCGCTCGCAGGTTCATCGAGGACAGGCCTCGTAATGGTGACAGGTAATTTGAAGCTTCCCACATATGGTTCCCGGCATTCTCAGGAATGGCGCGAGCCGGATCAGGCGTGGCGGGTAGTGGTGCTGGCTCCATTATCCAAGGGGGCGCACTGTCAGCTCTCTTTCGACTCTCCGCGTAGCTGTTTGCGTTGAATCCACTTGCAACCGTTCTGTTGAAGAACCAAAACATCAATTGGACCGCCAACAGTTTTTGCTCTCGGTTGGAAACGGATTGCGTCAATGGTCGATCGTGTCGCAAAGATTGCAAAATCTATTGCGTCCTGCAGAGTGAAGAAGCCCCACGGAATTGGATAATCGGGTAAATTCATTAGTATTTTGCCACTAGCGTCCACTCTAGCGACAGGATTAACGAGCCGTGAAAGGATATCTATTTCACCACCCCAAGTGGCTCCTTGCTCTTCTGGTGGATTCTTCCGCTCACAGCAATTCGTGCGTATATCCACTAGCCAGACCTCTTGTTGCGCTATGGCGCCAGAAGATGTGTATCCGGCGACATGAAAGGTTGTGCTTGGCATCGGATCGTTGCTCCGAAAGAAGGCCAGGAGTGCTTTAGCGGTCTCTTCTACTTGGCCGTTATCCGGTAGTTTGGTGGCCAAGAAAGAGTCAACGAACCCTGCAATTGGTACGCCCTTGATGTCGGCATCCCCGAAAGTTGATATTCCAACGCGGTTTGGCGAAAGAAATAGTTTCTGAACGTTATCGCTTTGACCTACGGCTAAATGGACGACCTGGGCATCCACCTGTGAAACCGTTTGATTCAGGGTCAAGCGGCTATCCGCCGCCATTACTATTCCCTCACGTACATACACGGTGATTGCGAGGCTCATGGTTTCCTAATCTCTCTTTCCGTGGCTCACTAAATGAAAAATGGGGTCAGAGCGAATACCGGCATCAGCTAAAGTCTATCACTCAAAATTCATAGCCGGTTTTCTTTGTTTTGCCGGTCGTCCTCGACGACCAGTATTAATCCGACGCGCAAGCTCATTTTGGGTGTATTCCCTGAAATGGTCATTACCCAGCACAACCTCCTAATTCAGACACTCGCGGATGGTCTGTAAGGTTGCCTATCGGGTTGCGTTCCTCAAGCGTCGCCAGGTAAGTGTGCGGACCACGGGCGTTCCATCCGCCGCCGTGGTCTCGAGATTGATCAGCAGCGTATCGCCACGAACCTCCATCGCCCGGGACAGCACCATGCCCACGTTCCCCGGCGATAGGGAGCCCATGAGCTGCTGCGTAACCACGCCGGTAGCGTCGTCAATGCTGTAGGTTCCAAAGTACGCGTCGTAGCCGCCTTGTGCCTGCGTGTTGTTCCTGGCATTGCTTGGGCCCGATGGCGCGAGGTTGGAGCGATCCGTTTTCATGAACTGGGCGGAGAAATGCCCCGTGCGGTCGTAGATCAGAAGTGCCACGGGGTCCTCTCCGAGCAGCGAATCGGGATGGCGTTCCCCGGTTGGCGTAACGTCAATGCGCGACTGAAGCAACCAGGTTCCCGGGAGATCGTTGGAGAGACTCATGTGATTCGGCCTGACACCTGAACTACGCCGCGCCGCGAAATGCTTTCGGCTTGAATGAACAGGCACGTGCCACGCAAGGACGCCGGATCATCGCTTTTCCTCCATCAAGCCCACCAGGTTGCCGTCTGGATCTTTCAGGAAGCCGGTCCAGAGTTCATAGTCCGGCAACCTGGCGGTAAGTTCGGGCGCACGTTCGCTTGTGGCGCCACGCGTAACCAGGACGGCGTGCGCAGCGACTATGTCCGAAACCGTGAAATAAAGAATGGAATTGTGACCGACGGAACCCGCACCCTGCGGCGTGCTGAGCATCAGGCGAGTACCACCCGCATCCAGGAATGCCAGATTGGGGCCGGCGATGAAAAGAAAGGGGATGCCGAGAACGTCACGATAGAACTTCAAGGCGGCATCCACGCTGCTGACGGTGACGGCAATCTGGCGGATCGAGGAGAGCTTGGTGTCCTTGCTCACAGTCAGCCTCCGAGCCTGTTGTGGCGCTTAACACAGCGCGTCTAAGCTACCGTTTGTGGACGTCGCAGGCAAGCCAAGGAACATTCGACCAATTCCGTTCGTACTGAGCCTGTCGAAGTACATCCTGAGCCCGACGAAGGGTGCATACCGAATTGATGCTTGCAATTCAAAGTTTTTGCACCTGCCCTTCGACTGCGCTTCGCTATGCTCAGGGCGAATGAGTAGCAGCTTAGAGCTCTTCAAAACGCTTTGCATTGCCTGTCTCGAGGTGGGCATCAGCGTGCCTACCTGATCTGCACGGTTGCCGTGATGGTGTCGCCCGCACGGATGTGTTCCTTCTTCCGCACCTCTGCCTTGATCGCGAAGAGATAGCTCGAAGATTTGCTGTCGGGAAAGATGGAAGTCTTCCATGCCGTGTCCCCGATGCGCACGGTGACCGGCAAAGAGCCCCAAGCTGCGGCCTCGGTGCCGAACAGTTTCCGGATGTGGCTCGATTGCTTCGACGACAGGTTTGCAAAGTGCCAGGCGGCCTTTCCAGGGTAGAGCCACACCTTGGCGCGCACTTTGTATTCGGCTCTGGCCATGATGTTCCGTGCCTGCCTCCTGCGCTCAACTGTCAGTACGTGGACTCGTCGAGAGCGCATTGACTCGCCAGCTGTATTCAATTTTCCGCCTCCATGCGTTTGAGCTTAGTGGCGCCGAACTGGACGGCGGTAGAGCCCCAGCCGCAATGGGTAGTTACAGTGCTCGCCAAACTTCGACCACTCCGTAAGCCCACGACATTAAGATCGTCACACGCGCCAAGCCGCCCCAAACCTGATTGTTGGCGTTGGGCGCACAACGCCAAATGCTAACGCTGGCATAAACAACATAGATGAGCACGAGGACTAAATTGATAAGTATGAGCATTAAATTGACGATGTCCGTCCACAAGTTTTCCTGAAAACCCGATCGGAATGGATAGGTGATTGCAAAGGTAACAAAGAGAACAACAATTTGGCCCAGTACGCCGACGAGCCAGTACGCTTGCCACAGGCGTGCAGTGCCGGACCAACACCGCCGAAAAAAGTTTTGCCTTTTGACCCCAACGACGGAGTGCATAGAGTGTTCCAACTAGAATAAGACGAACGAAGGTCTATATTGTAGTGCTGTCGAATTTAATTCGTGGCTTGCCAGTGCAGGTACGGTTGTCAGGCCATCTTGCATCGCATATTCAATGCGATGGCGACGTCACGATCGTCGAGGATCGCGGTCACGCACTCTTTTGCACTTTAAGCCGAACGACTGGCCGTGCAGGTTTGCGGCGTGCTACTTCCTTGAAGCCAGCGCGGTCGTACATGGATCTGGCGCCGAACCACATAGCATCGTCCCTGGATCGTCCTGCCTTGTCCACGGGATAGGCCTCGATCAGCGTGGCGCCGTGCTTTCGAGCGTAATCGATTGCGCCTTGCAGCAGGGCGTGGCCTACACCCTGGCCCCGATACGCCAACGGCACGACGAAGCAGATGATGGACCAGACGGGTTTGTCATCCACGGGCTTCATCACCGGCGAGCGCTGCAACCGGGCGAACTCCTCGCGCGGTGCGAGCGAAATCCAGCCGACCGGAACCTTGCCTTGATACGCGATGAGGCCGGGTGTCTTGCCTTTGTTCACCAGGGCCTTGAGGTCGGCGCGGTTGGCTTTGGCACAACTCCGATCCGGCCAGGAAGGATATTGGGATCCGCTGCGGCGATACGCCATGCACCAGCAGCTACGGGCTACCGAGCAGCCTCTGGCGTTGAAGACCGCTTCGAGATCCGGCCAGCGAGCCGGCGTGACAGGGAACACATTTATCTTCATGGGATGTGGTTTTGGTCCTTAAAACCCGAATTTAACGTCGGCAATCCGTGTAGCGGTTGAGAGTGTGCTGAAATGAATTGTCAGGCAGCTCCGGCATCAGAGGCCAAGCAAGAAGACTGGAGCCAGCGCCGCAAAGAGCACTGCGGTTTGGAGCGCCAATACCCCGATTGCCTGCTTCGGCACCCGTGGCAACCATTTGATGGCAAAAAACGCAATGACCGGAAGCTGAGCGACCATGAGTATTTGCCACAGGTGCGCGGCTGTTCCCTCGTCAGCTTCGCGAGCTGTGCCGAACATGACAATGTGGACAAGCACGACGGCCAGAGCTGCAAGAGACATTGCGAGCGGTATCAGTGCACTGGGCTTCGCAAAAATGGATTTGTTCATAGGTTGCGGTTCAGATACCTGAATTCCGGGATTCCGATTTTACGGCAAGAATCAGCCGTGCGGTGGCGCCAAGATGTTGGAGTTGCGGCAGCGCCGTTCGATGCACGCGATGAGCTTGCCGGGCTTGTCTGTTCTGGTGGTGGTCTCTACGCTCTCAACGGTTAAGGGCACCGCCCCTCTTTATATCGGTGATCTATTCGCAAAGGTGCAGTGGCGGTCGGCTCGATTGGTTATGCAGTGACGCAGACAGCAAGCAATACCGCTGCAGGTCAGCGCTGGCAAACACCGGACCGGAGAAATATTTCGCCACGCCTGCCACATAGGCTGCTGGATCAGCCGGGTCCCAGTGGTACAACACGACGGATTTCACGTGTGCCCGTGCCGCTATCTGTCCCACGTCCTTGATGTCGAGGTGTTCTTTCGTCATATGTGCGTAGAACCGACTCCGGCGTTCGGTTGACCAGTGATTCTGCTGCGCCATGCGGTCAGCGAATGTCCTGATCGCCGCGAAGTCCTCTACCTCCGAGATGAGCACGTCGGCGCCCTCGGCAAGCCGGAGGACGGCATCGTTCGGTCCTGTGTCGCCGGTGAATACAATCGTTCCGTGCGGTGTCTCAAACCGCAGACTATACGACTTCATGGTCGCGCGGAATTTTTGCGGCATCAGGGCGTAGTGCGAGTTCTCCACCGCAATGACGCGAATTTTGTCGTCTTGGTACACGACGCCCGCGCGGAACTCATGAACCGAAAATGGCGGTGCCGGGGGCACGCCGCCCCTCGGTCCACCGCCTTCGGCCGCAAACACCGCGTACGGAATGCTGATGAAACGGTAGGCTGCGTCAACGAGTTCTTTCGTCTGCAGTGGTCCGTAGATGCTAATTGTGTGTTGTGGGCCGGCCAGATCCCGATTCTGGAAATCGTTTGCCAGCACACCGACAAGCCCCAGATCGTGGTCGGGGTGCAGATGAGTGAGAAAGATGGTGCCGATCGTTTCTGAGCGGATGCCGGCCTCAACGAGTCGTCGCGCGGTACCGATGCCGCAATCAATCAGGTAGCGCCGGCCGTCAACGATGAGCAGCGTCGCCGGCTCGGAGCGAGCGGCACGCAAGGGCGGCCCGCCGGCGGTGCCGAGGAAGAGGATTTGTATTCCAGGTGGCGACTGGCCGGGCGCGGAATGTGGTGCGGCCAGCGCACCCGGACCAATAACGAGCGAGAGTGCGACGATTGCGCTGGCGAATAGGCTGGACGTGGTCATGGGTACCTCCGCGAACTCCTGATGCTACTTTGTCAAAGCCACTCGCGGTCCAAGGGTCAGAATTGATCCACGTGTATAGAAGGATCAGCCGTGCGGCGGCGGCAAGTCGTTGGATTTTCGGCAGCGTTGTTCGATGAAGCGCACGATTTCGCCGGCAATGTCGGTCTTGGTGGCCGCTTCGATGCCTTCGAGGCCCGGTGTGGAGTTCACTTCCAGCACCAGCGGCCCGTTGCTGGAGCGGATGATGTCCACGCCTGCGACGTTCAGGCCGATGATCTTGGTGGCCTTGAGCGCAATCTGGCGTTCGCGCGGTGTCATGCGTACCGCCTCGGCACTGCCACCCTGGTGCAGGTTGGCGCGGAACTCACCCTTGCGCGCCTGCCGCTTCATGGCGGCGACCACTTTGCCGCCGATCACGAAACAGCGGATGTCGGTGCCGCGGGATTCGCGGATGAATTGCTGCACGAGGAAATGCGCATCCAGGCCGCGGAACGCGTCAATCACGCTCTCGGCGGCTTGGCGGGTTTCGGTAAGCACCACGCCCTTGCCCTGTGTGCCTTCTACCAATTTGATGATGACCGGTGCTTCGCCCACCAGCGCCATCAGGTCTTCGGTGTCGTCGGGCGAATGCGCAAACCCGGTGAGCGGCATGCCGATACCCTTGCGCGCCAGAAGTTGCAGCGAACGCAGCTTGTCGCGCGCCCGGCCGATGGCCAGCGACTCGTTGAGCGGGAACACCCCGAGCATTTCGAACTGGCGCAGCACCGCCGTGGCGTAAAAGGTCACGGACTTGCCGATGCGCGGGATGATGGCGTCGAAGTCCTCGAGCTTGCGCCCCTTGTAATGGATTTCCGGCCGGTGCGCCGCGATGTTCATGTAACAGCGCAGCGGGTCAATCACGTACACGTCGTGGCCGCGCTTCAGCCCGGCTTCCACCAGACGTTTGGTGGAATACAGGCGCGTGTTGCGCGACAGCACGGCGATCTTGAGACGTTTCTTTTTCGTGGTCTTCATGCTGGATCTCTCAAGCTGGGGAACGCACGCGCCGCTTTCCGGTCAGATAGGAAGCGGTTGGGTCCACGGTGAGCCGCGCGCGCATCGCGCTGCGGCCGATGAGCAGGCGAAAGCGCAGGCTGTCGCGGCGCGTGAGCGTCAGTTCCACCGGCCAGGTGTACGATCCGACGCATATCGGCGTCACGATCACCGGTCGGCGTTCGCGATGCCCGCCGGAGTCCGTGACCCAGCGTTCGTCGGCAACCGGCGCTTCGCAGTAAATCTCGGGCTTGGTGCGGCGCTGCAGCGGGTGCACGCCGAAGCGTGCCCAAGTCTGACCGTCGTGCTGCAGCAGTTCCAACGCGAAGGTGTGCAGCGCCGAGGTGCGCGCGCCAGTGTCAATCTTGGCCTTGATGCGCGCAATGCCGAGTTCCGGCAATGCCGCCCATTCGCGCCAGCCGACCGGAAGTAATTGCGATTCTGTCCGTGCTTGCATGCGATACATGGGTCGCGGCGCGGGCTGCCATAATATCATCGTCTATCGCCGGTCCGCCGGGAGTCTTGCATGTCCGCAAAATCCGTCCAGCCTGTCGGGGTGTGCAGCGATCCGGCACAGGCACGCTATGGCTTCGGCGACGGCCATCCGTTCGGTGCAGACCGTTTTGCGGCTTTCTGGGATGAAATGCGGGCGCGTGAGCTGGACACGCGTGTACAGCCAATCGCGGCGCGCGCCGCGAGCCACGCGGAACTCGAAGCCTTTCACGATGCACGCTATCTCGATTACGTGCGTGAAAAATGTGCGATGGGTGAGGGTTTTCTGGATGACGGCGACACGCCCGCGGCTCCGCATATTCTGGAAGCGGCCGAATGGGTGGTGGGCGCCACGCTCAACGCGGTGGATGGCGTGATGCGCGGCACCTGGCGGCACGCGTTCGTGCCGATTGCGGGACTGCATCACGCCGGTCGCAAGCATGCCGCGGGTTTCTGCGTGCTCAACGACATCGGCGCCGCCGTTGAACATCTGCGGCGCGCGCATGGCCTGAAACGCATTGCTTACGTGGACATTGACGCGCATCACGGCGACGGCGTGTTCTACGCTTTCGAAGACGATGCGGATCTTCTGTTTGCCGATCTGCACGAGGACGGCCGGTTTCTGTATCCCGGCACCGGGGGCAGCGAGGAAACCGGCAAGGGTGCGGCGCGCGGCACCAAGCTCAATATACCCATGCCGCCCGGCGCGGACGACGCTGCATTCCGTGCCGCCTGGGAAAAGGTAGAAGCATATGTGCGTCGGGGTCGGCCCGAGTTCATCCTGTTCCAGTGCGGTGCGGACAGCATCCGGGGAGATCCCATCACGCATCTGCGTTATACAGTGGCCGCGCACGCACACGCGGCGGCGCGTTTGTGCATGCTGGCGGAAGAAACATGTGACGGCCGCATCGTCGGATTGGGTGGCGGCGGATACAACCGGCGCAATCTGGCACAGGCCTGGAGCGGTGTGGTCGAAGCCTTTCTCCGCGCCTGAGTGCTGTGGTGCCTAAGGTACAATGAGCGGCGGAAAATAACGCCCGCCGGAGCATTCCATGTTCAGCCAGTCCATGACCATTCAGGGGTTCGACAATGAACTCTACGACGCCTTGTGCGCGGAGCGCCGCCGCCAGGAAGAAAACGTCGAACTCATCGCTTCCGAAAATTACGTGAGCCCGCGAGTGCTGGCGGCGCAGGGTTCGGTGCTCACCAATAAATATGCCGAGGGTTATCCGGGAAAACGCTACTATGGCGGCTGCGAGTACGTGGACGTGGCGGAACGGCTCGCCATCGAGCGCGCCAAGAAGCTCTTCAACGCGGCCTACGCCAACGTGCAGCCGCATTCCGGTTCGCAGGCCAACGCCGCGGTGTATTACGCGCTCATGCAGCCGGGCGACAGCATGCTCGGCATGGCGCTGGCTCATGGCGGGCACCTCACGCACGGCGCCAAGGTGAATTTCTCCGGCAAGCATTTCAACGTGCACCAGTACGGCGTGGACACGGCCACCGGTTTGCTCGACTACGCGCAGGTACGCACGCTTGCCGAGGAACACCGACCCAAGGTGATCGTGGCGGGATTCTCGGCGTATTCGCGCCGCATTGACTGGCAGAAATTCCGCGAGATTGCCGACAGCGTGGGTGCCTTTCTGGTGGTGGACATGGCGCACGTGGCGGGGCTGGTGGCCGCCGGCCTGTATCCCGATCCGGTCAACGTCGCGGACGTGACCACCACCACGACGCACAAGACTTTGCGCGGCCCGCGCGGCGGGCTGATTCTGGCGAAAGCCAATCCGGAAATCGAAAAGAAACTCAATTCGCTGGTGTTTCCCGGCACCCAGGGCGGACCGCTGATGCACGTGATCGCCGCCAAGGCGGTGGCGCTGCTTGAAGCGTTGCAGCCGGAGTTCAAGGGCTACCAGCAGCAGATCCTGAACAACGCGCGCGCCATGGCCGAGGCTTTCATCCAACGCGGCTACAACATCGTGTCCGGCGGTACCGACGATCACCTGTTCCTCATGGACCTGATTTCCCGCAATATCACCGGCAAGGATGCGGACGCGGCGCTGCACCAGGCCAATATCACCGTCAACAAAAATGCGGTGCCCAACGACCCGCGTCCGCCCATGGTGACCTCCGGCCTGCGCATCGGCACGCCCGCGGCCACCACCCGCGGCCTGAAAGAAGGCGAGATCCGTGAACTTGCGGGCTGGATGGCGGACATCCTTGACGATCTCGGAAATCAGCAGACCATCGCCCGCGTCAAGGATCAAGTACTGGCGTTGTGCAGGAAGTTCCCGGTGTATCCGCCTGATTTGAAATTTTGAACTACCGGCCCCGGTATGTATTGCCCATTTTGCAATCACCAAGACACGAAGGTCATTGACTCGCGTCTGGCGAGCGAGGGCACGCAGGTGCGCCGCCGGCGCGAATGCGAGAAGTGCGGTGAGCGTTTCACCACCTTCGAGAGCGCCGAACTCGTCATGCCGCGCATCGTGAAGAATGACGGTATCCGTGAACCCTTCGATGAGAAGAAACTGCGCGCCGGCATGCTGCGCGCGCTGGAAAAGCGCCCGGTCAGCACCGAGGCCATGGAGGAGGCGCTGGCGCGCATCGAACACAAGCTACAGGTCACGGGTGAGCGCGAAGTCAAGTCACGGCAACTGGGCGAGTGGGTGATGGAAGAGCTCAAGGCGCTGGATGAAGTCGCCTATGTACGCTTCGCTTCGGTGTATCGCCGCTTTCAGGACGTGAATGCCTTCCGTGATGAAATTCAGCGCCTGCAGGACGAAGTGGCGCGCGATGCGCTCAAGCGCGAACAGATGCCGTTATTGCCGGATGAAGACAAGCAATGAGGAGTGCTGCGTACTGCGTGCGGAGTGCTGCGTTCGGAATCAGCATGCGCGCGGACATGCACGCAGCACATAGCACTCAGCACGATCTTCTACGGCCCTGAATGTTCACCGCTGCCGATCATGAATTCATGGCCGAAGCCCTGCGTCTTGCCGAGCAGGGGCTGTACACCACCGACCCCAATCCACGCGTGGGTTGCGCGATAGTGAAGGACGGCAGGGTCATCAGCCGCGGTTTTCATCACCGGGCCGGCGAGTTGCACGCCGAGGCGCTGGCATTGCAAGCGGCAGGTGCGCAGGCACGCGACGCGACGGTGTACGTCACGCTCGAGCCGTGCGTACACTTCGGGCGCACGCCACCCTGTGCTGACGCACTCATCGAAGCCGGTGTGGCGCGCGTCATCGCCGCCATGCAGGACCCCAATCCGCTGGTGGCCGGCAAGGGGTTTGCGAAGTTGCAGTTCGCAGGCATCGAAATCACGGGCGGTCTGCTGGAGGAGCAGGCGCGGGCGCTCAACCCCGGTTTCATCAGCCGCATGACGCGCGGCCGGCCGTGGGTGCGGAGCAAACTTGCCGTGAGCCTCGACGGACGCACGGCGCTGGGTAATGGGGAAAGCAAATGGATCAGCGGCGAAGCCGCGCGTGCGGATGCGCAGCACTGGCGGGCACGCAGTTCCGCGATTCTCACCGGCAGCGGCACGGTGCTGGCGGACGACCCCGCACTCACGGTGCGCCTGCCAGGCGAGTGGCGGCAGCCGCGGCGCATTGTCGTGGACAGCGCTTTGCGCGTGTTACCTGCCGCCAAGGTGTTGAAACCGCCGGGTGAAACCCATATTGCCACGCTCGTGTCCGGGGGTGCGCAGCATGCGGCGCTTGCGGCTGCCGGCGTCCAACTCATGACTCTGCCGGCGAACGGCGGGCACGTGGATCTCGGAGTGCTCATGCAACGGCTGGCACAGATGGAATGCAACGAAGTGCTGGTAGAGGCGGGCGTCAAACTGAACGGCGCGCTGCTCGCGGCTGGATTATTGGATGAACTCATTATCTATATGGCGCCCTGCCTGCTGGGTGATTCCGCGCGCGGCATGTTCAGCCTGCCGGCCTTGAAGAGCATGCAGGAGCGCATTGAATTGGGGATTACGGATGTGCGCATGCTGGGCGATGATTTGCGCCTGATCGCGGTGCCGGCAGAGGGTAAAGATCATCGCGGCTGAAGCCGCTCCTACAAAACAGGAATGGATGGATGTTCACCGGAATTGTGCAGGCTGTCGGAAAAATCAAATCGCTCGAAAAGCGCGGCGGCGACGTGCGTGTTGAAATTGATGCAGCCGGATTGCGGCCGGATGGATTTCAGGTGGGCGACAGCATCGCCGTAAACGGTTGCTGCCTCACCGTGATCGAAAAGCATGCGCAGGGCTTTGCCGCGGATGCTTCGCGCGAGACTCTGGCGCTGACCACCTTGGGCGCTCTCGCCGCGGGTGCTCCGGTGAATCTGGAAATAGCGCTGACGCTTGGCACACCGCTCGGGGGCCACCTGGTCCTGGGGCATGTGGACGGAGTGGGCACCGTGACCGGCCGCCGCGAGGATGCACGCTCGGTGCGCTTTGAAATCGAGGCGCCGACGGAACTCAGCTGCTATATCGCGCGCAAAGGATCGGTGTGTGTGGACGGCGTGAGTCTCACGGTGAACCAGGTTAACGCCGACCGGTTCGACGTGAACATCATCCCGTACACCCTGGAGCACACCGTTCTCAAGCACTGGCGGGAGGGCGCGCGCGTGAACCTGGAAGTGGACCTGCTGGCGCGCTATCTTGAGCGCCTGACGCAAGCGGATACCCAGCCATGAACAGTACAGTCACGCGACTTTCCCAGGCGGGTCTCGATTCCATCGAGACCATCCTCGACGATCTGCGTGCCGGCCGCATGGTGGTGATGATGGACGACGCCGATCGTGAAAACGAGGGCGATCTCATCATGGCGGCCGAGAAAGTACGTCCCGAGGACGTGAACTTCATGGCGCGCTATGGCCGTGGCCTGATTTGTCTGACTCTCACACGCGAGCGTTGCGCACAATTGCGCCTGCCGCTGATGGTCAACGATACCGATCACAAGCGCACCACCAACTTCACGGTTTCGATCGAGGCGGCCGAGGGTGTGACCACCGGCATTTCCGCTTACGACCGTGCACATACGATCCGCACCGGCGTCAAACCGGACGCCAGACCGGAAAACCTGAAACAGCCCGGCCACATTTTTCCGCTCATGGCGCAACCGGGCGGCGTGCTGACTCGCGCCGGCCATACCGAGGCGGGCTGCGATCTCATGCGGCTCGCCGGGCTGGAGCCGGCGGCAGCCATCGTGGAGATCCTGAATGAAGACGGCAGCATGGCGCGCCGCCCGGATCTGGAGAAGTTCGCGCGCCTGCACCAGCTGCGCATCGGTACCATCGCCGACCTCATCCGTTATCGGCTCGCCAAGGAAAAAACCGTGGAGCGCATCGCCGAGCGCAGCGTGCCCACGGAGTTCGGCGAGTTCCGGTTGCTGGCGTACGAAGATCGCATCAATCACACCGTGCATCTGGCACTGCTGCGCGGCGAGGTGCAGCCGGACAACGCGACGCTGGTACGCGTGCACTTGCAGAACACGCTGTCGGACGTGGTGGGCGTGCACTGGGAGGAACTCGGCTGGCCGCTGCGTCATGCCATGAGCCGCATCGCCCGGGAGGGCGGCGTGCTGGTCATCCTGCGTCAGACGGAAGATCCGGCACTGCTGGTGGAGCGTCTGCGCGGCCATGCCACCAGCGCGGTGGAAGAAGCTGCACCAACCGCGAGTGTATTGCGCACCTATGGCATCGGCGCGCAGATTCTGCTGGACCTCGGCGTCAAGCGCATGCGGGTACTGAGCCAGCCGAAGAAAATGCACGGCCTGTCGGGTTTCGGCCTGGAAGTCGTGGAGTACGTGAACTGCGACTGAGGTCCTGGCCGGCGGCGTACTGGGCTATAGGGAAGTAGCGCATAATTCTGCGGCGGAGGGTCGCATGACCGACGCTGAGAATACTTCGCAGGGTTTTTTCGCCCGCCTTAAACAGCACCACATCTACCGCGTAGTGGTGGTGTATGCGGTGGTCAGCTGGGTGCTGCTGCAACTCGGCAACAGCCTATTCCTGGATTTCGGGCTGCCGCGCGACGACGTGCGCTATCTGATCTTGGTGCTGCTGCTTCTGTTTCCTGTGGTGCTGGTGCTTACCTGGATGCTCATCAAGCCGAAGGACCCGGCCAAATACACCCGCTGGCAGAAGCTGCACTGGAAACTCGGCTCCGTGCTGGCCATGGTGGTGCTGATCCTGGTGGTCATCTCCGGCGCCTTCATGTGGCGGGCGGCTGAACGTCATGCGCAACGTATGGCGGCAGAGCAGGCCGTGGCCAAAAATACGGTCAATCCCGCTGTATCCACCTTCAATCCACCCGCCGATACCATCGTGGTGCTGCCATTCGCCAACCTCGGTGGCGATCCCAAGCAGCAATACTTCAGCGACGGCATCACCAAAGAGTTGACCAACGCGCTCGGCGAGAATACCGCGCTGCGCGTAATCGCCTGGAATACTGCAGCCCACTTTCGCGGCAGCACGCAAACGCCCGCCGAAATTGGCAAGGCGCTGAACGTCGCGCACATTCTCGACGGCAGCATCCAGCGCGAAGGCAACGAGGTGCGGGTGTCGGCGGAACTGGTCAGCACCGTGACCGGCTATCAACTGTGGTCGGCACACTACGACGATACGCTCAAAAACATTTTCGCGGTGCAGGACCAGATTTCCGCGGCCATCGCCGGTGCGCTCCAAATCAAGTTTGCCGGCCTGCAGGCGGTGCCCACGCAGAACCCGCGGGCACACGAATTCTATCTCAGGGGTCTCGCGGCCATGAATCGTCACACGGCGGCGGATGTAAAGGCCGCTCAACAAGATTTTCAGCAGGCCTTGAAGCTCGATCCAAATTACGCCGACGCATGGGCCTGGCTCGCGCACAGCTACAATCTGTTGGCGGAACTTTCGACGCTCCCGCTCAAGGAAGCCGAGCGCAAAAGCCGAGCGGCAGCGGACAAGGCGTTGCTATTGGACCCGCACAACGTTAACGCACTGGTGGAGCTGGGCAATGCGGATTTGAACAACAACCGCATCGCCGAGGCCAAGGCAAAATATGAACAGGCACTTGCGCTGGATCCGAGCAATGCGCCTGCGCACGTGAATTACGGCAATGTGCTGCCGCTCAAGCCAGGGCTGGCCCAGTATCAGGAAGCTGCATTGCTCGATCCCGATAATGTGAATGCACAGAACAATCTTGCTGTGCAGTATCAGGACCTGGGCGACTGGCCGCAGATGGTGGCGGTTTCACAGACGGTGACCAAGCTCTCGCCACACGATATTGACGCTGCGTTTGGTCTGGCGTTCGCGTATGTCGAGATGCAGCGCGGTGCAGACGCGGTTAAAGCCTTTGACCTGGTGCAACCAAGCACGCAGCTCGACAAGCAGCTGGTGAATGCGGGCCGGCTGACCTATCAGGCGCTGCTCGAATCCGCCCTGCGTCCCAAGGCACTGGCTGCGCTGGTCCGCCTGCGCCGCGCCAATATCAGTCCCACCGCGCAAGCTGATCTGCTGCAGCTCTATCTCGCGCTGGGCGAGAAGCAGACCGCGATGCGCATGCTGCCTGGCTTTTGCACCGCCAGTCCGGTCGGCTGCAGCGACCTCGGCATCAATCCGACGTATGCCTTGCTCCACGGCGACCCACGCTTCGAGAAATTAGCCAAGCAATACACCAGCGTCACCATGCAGTAGGAGTGGCCGTCCCGCCCGCGATAAGACCGGAATCGCGGCGGGTATCCCCGCTCCCACCCACAATATCGCCACTCTCACGGCCACAATGTAGCCAGCCGCACGCCCGCACTCGGTTAGAATACGCGCAGCTTTTCCGGGTTCTTTATCATGTCCGGTCCTTCCAAAACTCCGCAAGATGAACGCAGTATTGCGGGTCTGCGCTTCGCGATCATCGCTGCGCACTTTAACGCGCACGTAGTGGATCGTCTGCTGGATGGCGCACTGCGCACGCTGGCCGGGGAAGGTGTGCGTGCCGAGACTGTGGATGTGATTCGCGTACCGGGAGCATTCGAGATTCCAATGGCGGTGAAGCGCGTGGCGGCCGGTCGCGGCTACGATGCGGTGATTGCGCTCGCTGCGGTGATTCGCGGTGAGACCCCGCATTTCGATTACGTGGCCAGTGAATGTGCGCGCGGTGTCATGCAGGCCATGTTGGATACGGGTGTGCCAGTCGGCTTTGGCGTGCTTACCTGCGACAACCTGGAGCAGGCGCAGGCGCGCGCGGGCGGTGCGGCCGGCAACAAGGGTGCGGACGCTGCACGCGCGGCCATGGAAATGGCCGGCCTGCTGCAGCGCCTGGCGGATTGACATGGACCTGTTTCGAAATTCTCTAACCGTTCGTGTTGAGCGTAGCAGAGCGAAGCTCCGCGAAGTCGAAACACGAAAAATCTGTGGTTTGGAACCCTTCGACTACGCGCTTGCAGCGCTACGCTCAGGGCGAACGATATTTTGAGATAGCTTATGGCGAAAGCTCAAACACGGAGTTCGCGCCACGGGAACCGCTCCTGCGTTTCCGGGACTTCCGCTATCCATGGCGGTCGCGCGCGCTCACGCGCCCGGCGGCTGGCGTTGCAGGGGCTGTATCAGTGGCAGCTCTCGGGCACGCCGGCTGACGAAATCCGTGTGCAACTGCTCGTCGGCCCGAACCTGCGCGGCACCGACACCGCGTACTTCGAAGCCCTGCTCTCGGAGGCGATTGCCGACTGTCAGGCGCTCGAAGCGTTGTTTGGCGAGTACCTCGACCGGCCGCCTGCGCAGCTTGATCCCGTGGAACGCGGCATTCTGCTGCTCGGTACCTGTGAGCTAAAATCGCGTTCCGAAGTGCCCTACCGGGTGGTGCTCAATGAAGCGGTGGAACTCGCAAAGAGATTCGGCGCTGAGGATGCGCACAAGTACATCAACGCGGTGCTGGAGCGCGTGTGCCGCGAAGTTCGCAGCGCCGAGTTCAAACCGCAGGCTCGGACCGATGGAGCGCGGGCATGAACGAGTTTGAGCTGATCCGGGAATTTTTTTCCGGCAAGTCGCACAACCGCAAGGACGTAATTCTCGGTGTCGGTGACGATGCGGCCGTGTTGCGCGTTCCGGACGGCATGCAACTTGTGGCCACCGTGGACACGCTGGTCGAGCGCGTGCACTTTCCGGCCGGCCTGCCGGCGGAAGACATCGGGCATCGCTCGCTGGCGGTGAACTTGAGCGACCTGGCGGCCATGGGTGCCGAACCGGCATGGGCACTGCTGGCGCTGACTTTGCCGGAAGCCGATGAAAAGTGGCTGACGCATTTCACACGCGGCTTCCTCGCGCTCGCGCAACGACAGCGTGTGGCGCTGGTCGGTGGTAATCTGGCACGTGGCCCCTTGAGCATCACCGTCACCGCGCATGGGCTGGTGCCCGACGGTGCGGCGCTGACGCGCGGCGGCGCCAGACCCGGAGAGCATATCTACGTCAGCGGCGAACTGGGTGCGGCGGCAGCGGGGCTGCGCTTGATCCGCAACCGCATCGAGCCGGAAGCCAGCGAACGTTTGCGCGCGCGGTTCGCAAAGCCCGAACCGCGCGTCGCACTCGGGCTGGCACTGCGCGGGCTGGCCAGCGCCTGCATCGATATCTCCGACGGATTCTTTGCGGACCTGGTGCACATTCTGCAGAGCAGCGGCGCGGGTGGTGAAATCAATGTGGATACGCTGCCGCTGGCACCCGAGGCGGTGGAACTGCTGGGGCGCGCCGAGGCGCGCCAGTTGGCGTTTGCCGGCGGAGATGATTACGAATTGTGTTTCTGCATGCCGCCCGCGCGGCTTGCGCAATTGCAGCAACGCCTGGGCAAAGCGGACTTTCCGGTCACGCAGGTGGGTGTAGTGACCGCGGAAAAATCCCTGCGCTGTCTGCAAACCGACGGGACCCGATGGGTTCCGGACGCGGATACCTCGGGTTATCGGCACTTCAAATAAGAAACCGCATGCACGATCATCTGCCTGTACGCCAGATTTACCGCAATCCCATTTATTTCCTGGCGCATGGATTCGGCAGCGGCCTGGTGCCACGAGCCCCAGGCACCGCGGGCACGCTGGTGGGCGTCATCCTCTTTGTATTGCTGACGCCGGTGCCCGTCTGGCTGTACTGGCTGATTACCGCGCTGTTGTTCGTGCTCGGCATTTTCATCTGTGGCTATACGGCCCGGGCACTGGGCGTCGAGGATCCCGGCGCCGTCAACTGGGACGAGGTGGTAGGCTATCTCATCACCATGGCGGTCATGCCGCACGCCTTGCTGGAGCGTGGTGGGTGGCTGTGGATTGTGCTGGGATTTGCGCTGTTTCGGGTCTTCGACATCCTCAAGCCGTGGCCGATCCGCTGGTTCGACCGCAACATTGGCGGAGGCATCGGCATCATGCTGGATGATCTGGTGGCTGCGATTCCATCCGCCGTGGTGCTGTACATCCTGCGACTGGCATTTCCGGCCTGGTGATCCGCTGGACATAGTGGGCCAAGGACGGTAAAAAAGGCTGTTGGCAACCTATGGAGTGCGCATGAACGCCCCCGAAAAGCTCGGCAAGTTTGTTGTCGCCCAGGAGCTTGGGCGTGGCTCCACAGGTACGGTCTATCTTTGCCACGATTCCTTCCTCGGCAAGGATGTAGCCATCAAGGTCTACAGTCTCGATGCCGATACCGACGAGAAGACCGCCCAGACCCGCCGCAAGCTGTTCTTCAACGAGGCTTATCTCGCCGGCAAGATGAATCATCCGAACATCCTGCCGATCTACGACGCAGGCGAGGATGGCGGTCATTGCTACGTGGTCATGGAATACGTGCGTGGAGCCCAACCGCTCACCACGTTCTGCCGCGCGGGCAACCTGTTGCCGGTGCGCAAGATCGTGGAAATCGTATTCAAGTGCGCCAAGGCGCTGGACTACGCGCACCGCAAGGGTCTGGTGCACCGCGACATCAAGCCCGGCAACATCATGATGACGGCGGACGGCGACGTGCGCATCGTGGATTTCGGCGTTGCGCACATGGCCGGCAACGACGGCGGGCAGCTCAAGGGGCTGGTGGGCTCGCCGAGCTACATGGCACCGGAGCAGATGCGCCAGCAGCCCTCGACGGTGCAGACGGATCTGTATTCCTTGGGCGTGGTCATGTATGAACTGCTCACCGGCAAACGGCCGTACTACGGCAACAATCTGGCACGCCTCGTGCATCAGATCATCTACGCCACGCCGCCGCCGGTGCACTCTCTGCGCGCGGACGTGCCGCCGGTGCTGGAAGACATCGTGGACAAGTCCCTCGACAAGGACGTAACACGCCGCTACCAGACAGGCCTGGAATTGGCCACCGACCTGACGCGTGCCGTGCGCACGCTCGACAAGCTTTCCGAGGAACTGGCGGAACAGGAGCGTTTCAATATCCTGCGGCGCCTGGCATTTTTCGAGGACTTCAGCTATCCGGAGGTCTACGAGGTGCTGCAGGCGAGCCGCTGGCAGAGTTACGGCCCCGGCGAGAGCGTGGTGACTGAGGGTGAACTGGACGACGGCTTCCTGGTGATGGTGCTCGGCAGTGCGGACGTGCGCCGCGGCGGCCAGATGGTCGGCCGGCTGTCAGAGGGCGATTGCTACGGCGAGGCGCCCTACCTGCCCGAGCGGCGCGCGATTGCGGGCATCGTGGCGGTGACACCCATGAGCGTGTTGCGCGTGAATGCCACGCTCATCGAGCAGGCATCCACGCAGTGCCAGTTGCGCTTCCACAAGATGTTTCTGAGGGCACTGATCGAACGCCTGGCGCACGGGCGCAAAGGCGAGTCCGGGGCGCCCAAGCTGCAGGCGAATCTGCAGAAAAGCTGACTGCCTGGATCGAGGTGGAGCTGGACCTGGCCGCCGCTCAGGCGTCCTTGTTGTGTTCCACCATGGCGTAAGCCGAATGGTTGTGGATGGACTCGAAATTCTCCGACTCGATGGTGTAAGCGCGGATGCGTTCGTCGGCGTTGAGCTGCATCGCGATGTCGCGCACCATGTCTTCCACGAACTTGGGGTTGTCATAGGCGCGCTCGGTGACGAATTTCTCGTCCGGACGCTTGAGCAATCCGTATAACTCGGACGACGCCTCGCGTTCCACGATGTCAATGAGTTCTTCCAGCCACACGAAGCCGCGGGTTCGGCAGCTCACGGTCACGTGGGAGCGCTGGTTGTGCGCGCCATACGCCGAGATTTCCTTGGAGCAGGGGCACAGGCTGGTGACCGGCACCACGATCTTGAGGCGCAGGCAGTTCTGGCCGTCGCGGCGCTCGCCGATGAAGGTCACGTCGTAGTCGAGCAGGCTCTGTACGCCGGACACCGGGGCTTTCTTCGCGATGAAATACGGGAAGCGCATCTCGATATGCCCGGAGCGTGCTCCCAGCCGTTCGGTCATCTCCGTGATCATTTCCTTGAAGGACTCCACGGTGATTTCACGCTCGTAGTGGTTGAGGATCTCCACGAAGCGCGACATGTGCGTGCCCTTGAAGTTGTGGGGCAGATCCACGTACATGGCAAAGGTCGCGATGGTGTGTTGTTCGCCGCCCGAGCGTTCGCGTACGCGGATGGGATAGCGGATTTCCTTGATACCCACCTGATTGATGGGAATGCGGCGCGTGTCGGCGCTGGCCTGCACGTCGGCGATGGCGACGATCTTGGCCTGCTTGGCCGGCTGGTTGGGCGTCATCGGCATATCCTCCATCGGGCGTGAATCGCGGCGCGCTCAGCGGTGCTCGCTGTATTATGGAGTCGCGACCGGGGAATTCCAGTGGGACCGCAGCGCGGTTTGCGGCAAATTGCGGACTGCGTGGGCTAGGATACTCAGGACCTGGAAAAAGTCCACCGCCGCGTGGCCACGCGCCATGCATGCTTGTAGGGGTGTTGTTCGGCCAGCCAGTCGTCCAGCGAATGACGCACGCCGGCTGCATCCAGGCCGGCATCCCTGAGGCAGTCTTCGCGCGAACCGTGGTCCACGAACCGATCGGGGATGCCGATGTGCAGCGTGGGTTTGTGCACGTCGTGGGTGGTCAGCAGTTCACTCACCGCGCTGCCGGCACCGCCGGCCACGGCGTTGTCTTCCAGCGTGACGATCAGGTCGTGGCTGTCGGTGAGATCCAGGACCAGTTTCTCGTCCAGCGGTTTCACGAAGCGCATGTTGACCAACGTGGCATCGAGTTCCTCGGCGCTCGGCCAGGCCATGTCCACCATGGCACCAAACGCGAGCAGCAGGAGCTTCTTGCCTTCGCGACGCACCTCGGCTTTGCCGATGGGCAGTGCACGCATCTCGCGTTCAATGGTCACGCCCGGCCCGCGGCCGCGCGGATAGCGCACCGCACTCGGCTGGTTGAGCGTCATGCCGGTGTAGAGCATCTGGCGGCATTCGTTCTCGTCCGCCGGCGCCATCAACACCACGTTCGGCAGGCAGCGCATGTAGTTGAAATCGAAGCTGCCAGAGTGTGTGGGCCCGTCGGGTCCCACGAGTCCCGCGCGGTCAATGGCGAACAGCACCGGCAGATGCTGCAGCGCCACGTCATGCACCAGCTGATCGTAAGCGCGCTGCAGGAACGTGGAATATATCGCCACGACCGGCTTGAGGCCGCCGCAGGCCAGACCCGCGGCCAGAGTCACCGCGTGTTGCTCGGCAATGCCCACGTCAAAATAGCGCTCGGGAAATTGTTTTTGGAACTCCACCAGCCCCGAGCCCTCGCGCATCGCGGGGGTGATCGCGACCATGCGTGGCTCCTGCGCCGCCATGTCGCATAGCCACTGACCGAACACGTCGGAATAATTCGGGCTGGGCGCGGGTTTGGAATGGATTTTGCCGGTCGCCGCATCGAATGCGCCTGGGCCGTGCCATTTGATCGGGTCTTTCTCCGCCGGCTCGTAACCCTTGCCCTTGCGCGTGACGATGTGCAGCAGTTGCGGGCCCTTGAGCGCGCGCATGTTGCGCAGGGTCTTCATCACCGTGTAAACGTCGTGGCCGTCGATGGGTCCGATATAGTTGAAGCCCAGTTCCTCGAACAGCGTGCCCGGCACCACCATGCCTTTGAGGATTTCCTCGGAGCGCCGCGCCCACTCGCGCACCGGCGGCATGATGGACAGGGCTTTCTTGCCGCCTTCGCGCAAATGGGAATACAGCCGCCCCGACAGCACCTTGGCGAAATAGTTGGAGAGCGCGCCGACGTTGCCCGAAATGGACATGTCGTTGTCGTTCAGCACCACCAGCAGGTTGGCGTCCAGGCTGCCGGCGTGGTTGAGCGCTTCGAACGCCATGCCGGCGGTCATGGCGCCGTCGCCGATTACCGCCACCACGTGGCGGTCTTCGCCCTTGTGTTTGGCGGCGAGCGCCATGCCGAGCGCGGCGCTGATGCTGGTCGAGGAATGACCAACGCCGAAGGTGTCGTAAGGGCTCTCGGCACGCTTTGGGAAAGGCGCGAGGCCGCCCCATTTGCGGATGGTGTCCAAGCGGTCGCGCCGCCCGGTAAGCACCTTGTGCGGGTAGGCTTGGTGGCCCACGTCCCACACCAGCCGGTCCTCGGGCGTGTTGAATACGTAGTGCAACGCCACGGTCAGCTCCACCACGCCCAGGCCGGCGGCGAAATGACCGCCGATGTGACTGATGGTTTCGATCTGGAAGGTGCGTAGTTCGTCCACGACTTTCTGCAGCTCGCTTTCGGGCAGGGCGCGCAGGTCGGCGGGTGAATTCAGGCGTGAGAGCAGCGGATAATTCGACAAATCGGTCATCGCGGCTCCCTGATGGTCCCTTTCAGCTGACGTACCTGTCTGCATTATAGCTTCCCGACGCGGCGCGGGCTCAATGTTTGCGGGTGACAATATATTCGGATAGCCAGGCGAGCGGCTGCGCGGCTGCGCCAAACGGTTTGAGCGCCTCAAGCGCCTCATGGTGCAGGTTCTGGGCGCGCTCGCGCGATTCCGCGAGTCCCAGCACACTCGGGTATGTAGGCTTGTTGAGCGAGGCGTCTGCGCCGGCCTGTTTGCCGAGCGCCGCAGTTTCGCCTTCGACGTCCAGGATGTCGTCGCGAATCTGAAATGCCAAGCCGACGCATTTGGCATAGCGGTCGAGCGCGGTTTGCTTTTCCGCAGTCAGGCCCGGAACGCATTGCGCCGCGAGCATCACACTCACGCGGATCAGCGCGCCGGTCTTGTGGATGTGCATGAGTTCCAGTTCGGCGAGGCTCAGCGATTGCCCGATTGCATCCATATCCATGGCCTGGCCGCCAGCCATGCCGGCCGCCCCACTCGCTACCGCCAAGCTGTGAAGCATTTTGACGCGCGCGGCGGGGGAGGCCGTCATGCGCGCATCCTCGGCCAGAATCTGAAATGCCAGCACCTGCAGGGCGTCGCCGGCAAGAATCGCCGTGGCTTCATCGAAAGCCTTGTGGCAGGTGGGGCGGCCGCGGCGCAGGTTGTCGTCGTCCATGGCCGGCAGGTCGTCGTGGATCAGGGAGTAGGCGTGAATGATCTCCACGGCGGCGGCCGGGCCATCCAGCAGCTTGCGCGCCACGCCCAGGACTTCACCGGTGGCGTACACCAGCAGCGGGCGCATGCGTTTGCCGCCGCCCAGGACCGCGTAGCGCATCGCCTGATGCAGCCGCTGCGGGGGTTTGGTCACGGCCGGCAGCCAATTGTCGAGCACGGTTTCGAGGTGCGCGCAGTACCCCGCCACGCGTTCTTCGAAGGGCGCCATGAATTATTCTTCCTCGGTTTCGAAAGGCGCGAGTTTCTGCTGGTCGCCGTTCTGCACCAGCATTTCCACCTTGAGTTCCGCCTTTTTTAGCGCTGTCTGGCACTGGCGGGTAAGCGCAATCCCGCGTTCAAAATGCTTAAGCGACGCATCCAGGCTGAGATTGCCCTTTTCCAGCGCCGCCACGATTTTTTCCAGTTCCTTGAGCGCGGTCTCGAAATCCGGGGCGTCGGGTTTGGGGCTTGGGGCCACGATGTTCTCCTGTGTGCGTCGAAAGTTACACGCCGCTGCCGGCTCGGTCAACGCGATGGTCCCGGTTGACAGGCGCCATGCCGGAGGCTACATTGAACTTGAATTTTAGACTTGGTCTAAGCGTAGTCGGACATCGGCCCGATGCGAGAATGCGTCAAGCCCCCAGGAGGAAATGTTTATGAGCAAGCTCAAAGGCAGCAAGACCGAGGAAAACCTCAAGCACGCCTTCGCCGGCGAATCCCAGGCCAACCGCCGCTACCTGTATTTCGCGGCCAAGGCCGATGTGGAAGGCTACAACGACGTGTCCGCCGTGTTCCGCTCCACCGCGGAAGGCGAAACCGGCCATGCCCACGGTCATCTGGAATACCTGGAGCAGGTGGGTGATCCGGTGACGGGACTGCCCATCGGTCCGACCGGCAGCAATCTCAAGTCCGCCATTGCCGGCGAAACGTATGAGTACACCGACATGTATCCCGGCATGTCCAAGACGGCCCGCACCGAGGGCTTCACGGAAATCGCGGACTGGTTCGAGACGCTCGCCAAGGCGGAGCGTTCGCACGCGAACCGCTTCCAGAAATCCCTGGATAGCCTCGGCAAGTAAACAGGTTGGGTACTGAATCCCGGGGGGCGCGCGGCCGCATCCCCGGGATTCTCGTCTCTGACCGTTGCCAGGATCGCGGAGGTATTCGTGGCGCAAGAAGGTGGTCTAAAGGCTCCCCACCGCCATCATCTGGACTGGCAGAGCGAGGATTTCTGGAATGAAGCCTTGCTGCTCAAGGAAATGGAACGCGTCTTTGACATCTGCGCCGGGTGCCGCCGCTGCTTCAGCCTGTGCAACGCGTTTCCCACCCTGTTCGATGCGGTGGACGCTACCTCCGGAGGCGAGGTTTCCAACGTAGATCACAAAATCTTCTGGGAAGTGGTGGATCACTGTTATCTCTGCGATCTGTGTTTCATGACCAAGTGCCCGTACGTGCCGCCGCACCCCTGGGACGTGGATTTCCCGCATCTGATGCTGCGCGGCAAGGCCTGGAAATTCAGGCACCATGGCGCCAGCGTGCGCGACAAGATTCTGTCCGCGCCGGAAAAGCTCGGCAATTTCCTCGGTATCCCTATTGTGGCGCAGACCGTAAATGCGGCAAACAAAAGTCGTGCTGTGCGCAAGCTGGTGCAGGATGCTGTCGGCGTGCACGCGGATGCGGTGGTGCCGGAGTTTCACAGCAATACCGCGCGCAAACGCCTCAAGCATCACACGCCACTTGCGGCGGACGCGGAGCCGGCCGAGGGCACACGCGGCCGGGCGGCTATTTTTCTCACCTGTTACGGCAATCGCAACGCCCCCGGGCTGGTGACCGATCTGATCGCGGTGCTGGAGCACAACGGTATCCCGACGCGCCTTACGCCGCAGGAGCATTGCTGCGGCATGCCGAAGCTGGAACTCGGCGATTTTGACACCATCCGCAAGAACAAGGAGACCAACATTCCCACACTCGCAAGGCTGGTGGACGAAGGCTGGGACATCGTGGCGCCGATTCCGTCCTGCGTGCTCATGTTCAAGCAGGAGCTGCCGCACCTGTTTCCGGAAGATGCCGACGTAAAGAAAGTCCAGGAGAACATCTACGACCCGTTTGAGTACCTGATGTTGCGGTACAAGGCCGGCAAGCTCAGAACCGATTTCAAGCAGGCTCTCGGCAAGGTGATGTATCACGTCCCTTGTCACCAGCGCGTGCAGAACATCGGCCTCAAGACGAGGCAGTTGCTCGAACTGGTACCCGGAACAGCCGTTCAGGCCATCGAGCGCTGCTCGGGTCATGACGGCACCTATGCGGTGAAGCGCGAATTTCACGAGATATCCATGAAAATCGGCCGGCCAGTGATGAGCCAAGTCGCGGAATCGGGTTGCGATCACTATTTCAGCGACTGCCCCATGGCGGCCGAGCAGATCCAGAACGGCCTCCCGGACCGGCGCGCTCCCGAATCGGCCTTCCAGCTCCTGCGCCTAGCGTATGGAATTTAGAGAGATCACCGGCGGGCAGTGGGCTATGCAAAAACTGAGCCGTCAGGATCTGTGGAGCCTGGAAGACTACGCGCAGAAGCGCGATGCCTTCCGCCGGCAGGTCATGGAGCACAAGCGGGTCCGCAACCTGCAGGTGGGACCGCATGTGCGCCTGCTGTTCGAAGACCGCCTGACGATGCAGTACCAGATACAGGAAATGCTGCGCGCCGAGCGGATTTTCGAGGCCCAGGGCATCCAGGACGAGCTCGATACCTACAATGCCCTGATACCGGAAGCCGGCAATCTCGCTGCGACCATGATGATCGAGTTTGAAAACGTGGCTGAACGTCAACGGGCACTCGCGCAGCTCGTGGGCATCGAGCACCAAGTGTGGCTGCAGGTGGCGGGGTTCGACCGGGTATTTGCGATTGCCGACGAGGACATGGATCGCAGCACCGCCGACAAAACATCCAGCGTGCATTTTCTGCGCTTCGAGCTGGCGGCGTCCATGGTGAGCAAGCTAAAAAATGGGGCTGCACTGGGTGCGGGAATCGAACATGCCAATTACGCGTACTCGGTCGAAACTATTCCTGCCAATATCCGTGCGAGTCTGACTGCCGATCTCTCCTGACTGCGGGATACGGCGGGATTCAGTTAGAATTCCCGGCCACCGGCGCCTTCCCTGCGCCCCCAAGCGAAATCACCCGGAAGCATGAGCGCCAAATACGACGCGGCTGACATCGAGGTTTTGTCCGGCCTGGACCCGGTGCGCAGGCGGCCGGGCATGTACACCGACACCAGCCGCCCCAATCATCTCGCCCAGGAAGTCATAGACAACTCGGTGGACGAAGCCGTCGCCGGGTTTGCGAAAAAAATCGAGGTGATCCTGCACAAGGACGGCTCGCTGTCGGCCAACGACGACGGCCGCGGCATGCCGGTGGACGTGCATCCCAAGGAAAAACTCACCGGCGTGGAACTGATCCTCACGCGCCTGCACGCGGGCGCCAAGTTCTCCGACAAGCATTACCGTTTCTCAGGCGGATTGCACGGTGTGGGCGTGTCGGTGGTGAATGCGCTGTCCAGCAAACTCGAAGTCTGGGTGCGGCGCAACGGCAAGAACTATCACATGGCCTTCAAGGACGGCAAGCGCGTAGGCAAGTTGGAAGAGCAGGGCGAAGTGGGCCGCGCCAATACCGGCACACGCCTGCGCTTTTGGCCGGACCCGAAGTATTTCGACTCGCCGAAATTCTCCATTCCGAAACTCAAACATGTGTTGCGCGCCAAAGCGGTGCTCTGTCCCGGCCTTACCGTCAAGTTCATCAACGAGCAGACGCTGGAAACAGACGAATGGCAGTATCACGGAGGACTCAAGGATTATTTGATTGAATCCCTGGAGGGTCGCGAGTTCATCCCCCATGAGCCTTTCAACGGCGGCTTGGAAGCCGAAAAGGAGACCGCGGATTGGGCGGTGGTGTGGTTGCCGGACGGCGGCGAGGTATTTGCCGAGAGCTACGTGAACCTGATACCGACGGTGCAGGGCGGTACGCACGTGAACGGCCTGCGCACCGGGCTCACGGATGCGGTGCGCGAATTCTGCGAGTTCCGCAATCTGGTGCCGCGCGGCGTGAAGCTCGCGCCCGAAGACATTTGCGACCGCGTGGCCTACGTGCTGTCGGTGAAGATGAGCGATCCGCAGTTCTCCGGCCAGACCAAGGAACGCCTGTCCTCACGGGAATCGGCCACATTTGTTTCCGGCATCGTCAAGGACGCGCTGGCGCTGTGGCTCAATCAGCACACCGAAGCCGGCGAGCAGATCGCGCAACTCGCCATCGAAAACGCGCAGCAGCGCCTCAAGCTCAGCAAGCAGGTGATGCGCAAGAAAATCACCAGCGGCCCGGCGTTGCCCGGCAAGCTCGCGGACTGCTCCAGCGGCGAGCCGGAGCGCAGCGAATTGTTCCTGGTGGAAGGCGATTCCGCCGGTGGCTCGGCCAAGCAGGCCCGCGACCGGGAATTCCAGGCCATCCTGCCGCTGCGCGGCAAGATCCTGAACACCTGGGAGGTGGACGCCGGCGAAGTGCTGGCGTCGCAGGAAGTGCACGACATCAGCGTGGCCCTGGGGGTGGAGCCGGGCTCCAGCAAGCTCGATGGCTTGCGTTATCACAAGGTCTGCATTTTGGCGGATGCGGATTCCGACGGCCTGCATATCGCCACACTTTTATGTGCGCTGTTCCTGCGCCATTTCCGCGCGCTGGTGGAGCGCGGCCACGTGTTCGTATGTATGCCGCCCTTGTTTCGCATAGACGCAGGCAAGAACGTGTATTACGCGCTGGATGAAGCCGAACGCAAAGGCATTCTGGATCGCATCGCCGCGGAGAAGCAGAAGGGCAAGGTCACGGTCACGCGCTTCAAGGGTTTGGGCGAAATGAGCCCGCTGCAACTGCGCGAGACCACCATTGCGCCCGACACCCGCCGGCTGGTGCAGCTTACCGTGGACGCCAAGGACAACACCGATAAACTCATGGACATGCTGCTCGCCAAGAAGCGCGCCGCGGATCGCAAGCAATGGCTGGAAAAGAAAGGAAATTTAGCGGAGGTTTAGTGGTCGTGCCTTATGCTTGAGGGCAGGATTGCGAAGTCGCGCGTTTTTTCAAGTAGATTCATGACGGACAAAAGTATCGGCGGTGGCGCGACGAGTCTGCGTTCTGTCAAGTTCAACCATCCCCCGGCGCTCGTTACGCGCGCGCTGAGGTTACCGTCTGGCCGAAAGATCTCATGCCGGAGGAGAAATCGGCTGCCGTCGGGTGCGTGGCCTGCAAGTGCATAGGTTACTTTGATTTGTTCCTGCAACCGGATTTCCTTGAAGTATTCGATCTCGTCCTTCATGACCACCGGCCCGATTCCGAGCTTCAGGAACTCTTCAACTGGAAAGCCGTTTTCGATCAGAAACATCTGACGAACATCCGCGGTCTTGTCCAGGTACGATGTATTTTTCATGTGGGAATTGAAGTCCATATCGGACCAGCCTGCATAAAGTGTCTTTGTGTACATGGGATTGTTCCGGGTGCAAAAGCAAGCGTCCAAAGTGTGTGCCGCCTAAGTCCCGTGACGTACATCAGTGCGTGTTCCT
The DNA here is from genome assembly GCA_035279405.1 of Gammaproteobacteria bacterium. NCBI lineage: Bacteria > Pseudomonadati > Pseudomonadota > Gammaproteobacteria > Gammaproteobacteria bacterium. The sequence continues at coordinate 48,330 of DATEHU010000011.1, read as the reverse complement.
ACGATGCAGCAGCCAGCCGGTGAGCGGCACAATCTTGGGAACGCGTGTGCGGTAATGTTCGTAGAGTTGGCCATGGAATTGCACCAAATCACGTTCCTCGAAGCGGATGGCAACCAAGATGTAGCCGCTCATGACGATGGCAAACAACAGGTGTCCCGCCGTCATCACCGGCGCTCCCCAGAACGCGAGCAGAAAGCCGAGATACAGCGGATGGCGCACCATTTTGTAGAACAGTGGCATAGCAAATTGAGGTGGGCGCGCCTCGCGGCCCCGCAACTGCGCCCACACCTGCTTGAGTCCGAACAGCTCGAAATGGTTGATGAGAAAGGTGGAAATCAACACCAATCCGAATCCGGCTGCGAATACAATCCAGCCGAACGACTGACCCCACGCGCTATCTGCCCTCCAGACCGTAACCGCGATCGGCCGCCACTGCCAAAAGAGCAAGATCAGGACCAGACTGGCGATGAGTACAAACACACTGCGCTCGGCGGATGCCGGCAGGTAGCGTTTCAGCCAGGCCTTGAAACCGCTGCGCGCCATGAAGGAGTGCTGCATCCCAAATACCAGAATCAGCACCAAATTGATCACCAGGGCCGTGATGAGGCTGCCTGTTGGACGGCCTGCATCAATGGAATGCGGTACCAGTGCAGCCACTAGCGGAAACGTCTCAGCCAATCGCGTGAGTTGCAAATTGCCCACGAAGGCTATCAGATAAAGGAATGTCAGCAGGAATAGTCCGTAGGCGATGACGCCGAAAAGCAGAATGAATGAGCGCTGCATTGTCCATCCTCCCAAAAAGTACGATCTTGGAAAAATGATGCAGCGTTCTCAGTGCCGGTGGAATAAGGCATTTGTCCTGTTGTGAAGGCGGGAGCTGTTCAAGCAGGGACGTTTGTCCCGGACTAGGCTTGAAAGCCACGCTTGTGGGCCAAAACGATGGCCTGTGCGCGACTGCTTACCCCGAGCTTGTCGAACAGCCGGGAGACGTGGTTGCGCACCGTCTTTTCGTCAATGAACAGGCGTTCGGCAATTTCTCCGTTGCTCAATCCGTCGTTGATCAAGGCAAGAATCTGGTGTTCGCGACGCGAGAGTCCTTCGAAAGCCGCGCTGGCGCCGCGCTCTGCGCCGGTGAATTCCAGCACCAGCGATTGAAACTCCCGCCAGGCGGGTTCATGCTCAAGCAACACGTGATTGCAGGAATCGAGTTCCACGAAATCCGCATTGGGAATTCTCGATGCCAGAAGACATCCTTCCGAATACGGAACCGCTTTATCGTGGCGCGCGTGTATCACCAGGGTCGGTGTACGTACTTGAGGGAGCAAATCCAGGACGTTCACACTGCCACGCGCTTTCATGAGTTCGACGGCGATTTCGGGTGTCGTGGTGCGCCGGCACAGCTCGTTGAACCAACCGAGCTGTTCCGGCGTGCCGCCGGGGACAAACATCGAGGTGAATAATTGCCGGAAAGTGGAATTCTCGCTGCCCCAGCCGTGCCGCATCATCTCCACCAGGGCTTCGTAATAACGCGTGGCATTTGGATTGCCCCGCTGTTTCCATCCGCAGGCGTAGCCGCCATAGAGAACCATGCGCGACACCCTTTCCGGGTGACGGACTGCAAACTCAACGGCTGTAGCCGCTCCCTGCGAGATGCCAAGCAAAACAAATGGATGCTCAATGCTGGCTTTCTCCACCACACATTCCAAATCCTGGACCCAGTGAGCTGCGGAAAGATCAGCCGCACGCCAGTCGCTCATGCCGCAACCGCGTTCGTCGTAGCGGACGTAACGGAAATGTCCGGAAAGAAATTGCATCCAATGGCGCCACACTGGACTTTCCAGGTCGTATTTCAGATGTGTAAGCCAAGTGGCGGGTTTAACCAGCGTCGGCCCGGACCCCATTTCGGCCCAAGCCACATGCACCCCGTCAGGAGTTACGAGATAGCGGATATGCTGACGCATGGCGAATGAATGAGAGCTATCAAGAATCACAACCCCAAGTAACCGTGAACCATACGGCTTCCTTCAGAATAATCCTTTTTCAGGGCACGGTCTTGGTCGCAGGGGAAGTAATCGGGGCTATCCTTTGCGCGGTGCCTGGGCATTAACTGCTAATTTCGCCAATAGCGCTTCGCGTCGTACCAAGCTTTCCTCCGGCCAGTATTTTTTGCGGTCGTAGTAGTCAGAGACCGCCGGCACGTTGGCAGGGAGAATAATCCACGGCTGTTTTGTGGAAGTGTAGATATGAATGTCCGGCGGCAGGTGATCGGGTTCGTCGAGTGTGCCTACACGCACGAAACGAAATGCCGGGCCGGCGCCCGAATAATTACTCCACACCGCGATCCGGCATTTTGGACAACGCGCAATTTTCTGGCCCTTGCCACTCGCTGAAGGCGTGTCCACGATTTCCGGCTCACCGGACACCAGCGTCACGCGTTCCGCTTCGATCAGGGCGTTGAGTGCGAATGCAGCACCGGTTTCCCGTTGGCACCAGCGGCAATGGCAGCAATGCACAAACAGCGGGTTGGATTCCAGCCGGTAGCGGAGCGTACCGCAATCGCAGCCGCCATAAAGAGGGTAAACATTCTCAGACGCCATTCCGAGGACACCTCTTTCTCAGGAGTGAGTCAGCAGTTTGAAAGCGTGCACCCAATCGTTGTGCAGCAAGCCGGGGATGCACCACAACATGCACAGCGGTTCGATGGCGCGCGCCGCCTCGGCCTTGCCCATGTCCGCGGTTTCCCAGCCGAACTGATCCAGAATACTTCGCACGGTTTTCTTGGCCGCGTCGTCATTGCCGCAGATGAACATAGTGGGCTTGCTGCCTTTCAACTGCGGGTTGACCATCAGGGCACTGCCGACGGAATTGAACGCCTTGACGAAGCACGCTTCCTTAAATTCCCGTTGCAGTCGCTCCATTAGCGAATCGTCCAGGCTGGTGAAGAACTTGAGCACGCCGTTGACCGGTGGGGCGTCAGCGATGGGGTTGGTGGCATCAATGACGGGTTTGCCGGTGAGATTCGTGGCACCCGCTGCGCGCAGCGCGTCCAGCGCGGCCGTGCCCTTGACGGCGAGAACCGCCACCTCAGCGAATTTGCCGGCTTCCGCGTAGCTACCGATTCGTGCTTTGGGGTTTTTCCTGGACCAATCCGCAAGTTTCGACACCGTGCGTGTGCCCAGCATGAGCTCGTGGCCGTGCTTCAAAAAGCCGCCGGCCAGCGTGGTCGCCACTATCCCCGAACCGAGAACTCCGATTTTCATACTGCACCTCTGTCTTGGATACCGGATTCAGTTTGAGCGGGGCAGGGCAAATAGTTGTACGCGATCTACATTGGATTATCAAATATCAGCCGCATAACTGCGGACTCAAGCCGCACTGCGAAGCGGCTTCGGCTTGAATAAATTGTCAGAACCAAAGCCAAGCTATCCAGGCTAGCAGTGGGAAAGCCGCTTGTATCACTGCGGCACGCAGCATCCGGCGGCCAGCCGAAAAGAACAGTACAACTCCCGCCCCGACCATGCAGGCGCAACTGAACAACACCAAGGTCCGGCCGACGGTGACATTGCCGCCCATGTGAAGTAGCGCGATACCCGCGAAGATGCCAATGGCCAGGAACAAGTTGTAAAAACCCTGGTTAAAGGCAAACAGGCGACGTGCCTCAGCGTCCGCACTGGTGGCCGCACCGAAACGCTTGTGCACGCTGGGCCGCATGAACCACAGGCTCTCCATGCAGAAGATGAAGACGTGCACGGCGGCCGCGAGAAAGGCAAACACTTGACTGGTTAGATTCATGAGGCTTTCGCGATGGGCTGCCTGGGTTTTAACGCTACAAATGAGCGGTAGCCAAAAAGTGGAACCTTTGGGACGTCCGCTCGATGGAGGGGTTAGGCGTCACCGGTTGGAACAATTGAGGCGGTTTCGACCATGAGGATGACGGCACGATCCGGCGCACGCGTTCGATGTACGACGCCCTTTGGGACTACGAACCCCTCTCGCGGTTGCAGGTCGAAAGACTTGTCTTCCAGATCGATGAGGAAATGACCATCCAGCACGAAAAAGAACTCGTCGTCGTTGTCATGCTTGTGCCAGTGGTATTCACCCTGCACGACGCCCAAGCGCACAACTGACTCGTTGACCTTGCAAAGCGTTTGGTTGTACCACTGGTCTGTGCACGCCTGCACAAGCCCGGGGACGTCAACAATGGAGAGAACTGGAAACTTGGTATCGAGATGCGTGGCATATGGCTGGTTCTTCCCGCTGGTCATTGGACCACTCCTTCCGTCAAAGAAGAGAAAACAGTACGCGAGGCAGTTCGGGCTCGGTTGCGACGATGGTACTCGTCGCGAGTTGAGCGCAGCCCGAGTGATTGAGATGGGCGAAGCCTATCCAAAATCATAATGCAGTAATAGCCGCGTTCCGCGCCGCGCGCCTCGAACATCCAAATTCAGCCGTAGCCTTGCCGAGGGAATGGTCGCCGGCTGAAACCACGCGCCGAGCGATGTTTACTCCGCCGTTGTTGGATCAATAATCCTGGCGACTTCAGAAACGTAATTGGCAGGAAACCCGCCTTGCTTCGCATGTTCTCGCACAAGCTGCTCGTTCGGAGCAATATACACGCAGTAGATTTTGTCTTTGGTAACGTAGCTCTGTACCCATTGAATCTGCGTGCCGAGCTTGCTTAGAACGCTACAAGACTTCTGTGAGATGGCCTTAAGTTCCTCAGCTGAAAGTTTTCCGGAACCCGGAATTTCTCTCTCAATGACATACTTTGGCATGGGACCTCTCCGTGGCGGTTGGCAGGCGGGTTGACTATACGCTGTTCGAGGTATGCACGATTACGTCCGGTAGCGCCCCGTGATTGCGGCGCACCTCCGGCTGCCCACGAGTCGCTTGGGCGATCGGGTACAGCCGCTAACCAGGCTGTACGCCGCAGCCGGGACATGGTCGAACGGCCTGGCTACCCAACAGGCAGTGCGCGATGGTTAAAACATGGCGGGCGATTATTGCGACGTTGTATGACGTGCTGAGGAGTGCCGGGTGAACGAAAGCGCGGGAGGCGTGACCTGTACTCAGCCTTGTGTATGTGAGGCGTAGTTATTGCATCCCGGATATTCGCTCTGACCCCATTTCTCCCGCAGGATTTTTTGCAAACAGATAGGGTACCCACCAAGTGCGCAGTACCCCGTAAAGGGCCGCGCCGTAGCTACACCAGAGCAACCACATTAGCCACATTGGAAAACTGGAGTTGGCGTAGTGGACGCTTGCGACCAACGCAATGGCGAAGGGCAGCGTGCTGAGCACCGTAACAACAGCAAGCTTGCTAGGGCTGTCAACTGCGCGGATGCCGGCCACACTGTTGAGCCTGCCAAGTGGCACCCAGTCGTGGACCGCAATAAACAGCACGACGAGAAACTGACAAATTACGAATGCGTAGATCATGGGCACCCTAAGGTCTGCGTTCAGCCGCGCGGCGAAGCTGCGTCGGCTGCAACGCGTTGTTGGACGTCAATTCGTCCACCTTTGTGTCGCGGACCCTCATTTCCAACCGCGCACGAGCTGCCGGCCGCCCCTGCTGGCTAGGCCACGGCCTTTTTGACGAGCGCGCGAATTCTGGCTTCAGTCGCGGCGTCGAGCGAGGTGAGAGTCCATGCGACGGGGTGCATGTGGACACCGTCCTCGCGGGCGGGGTTGACTACTTCGCCGAATCCGAAAGCGATGAAGTCCTTATCCGTTTTGATGTAGCAAATGTCCTTGCCGTTCTTTACGTAAAACGGGAGTCCCCAGCGCACGATCGGCTCGAGCGACGGTGCGCTTTCCCGGATGATGCGGTGCAGGCGTTCTCCAATTTCCCGATACTGTGCGGGGGCCTCGCCGAGTTTAGCGAGGACGGCCGCGTCGCCTTTCTTTGTGAACATATGTTCAGACCTCCTTCAATGTTTCGGATGGCGTCGCGCTTCAGCCGCCGTCGTGGAGCATAGCGACGAGGTAACCGCAAGCGAAGCTTGCGGAGGTCGATTTCAAGCGCTTGTTAGCCAACGATCTACACGAACACGATAGACGTAATGTCTTCAACAAAGGCGGATACCTTCTTTATCCCTGGTCGATACTTGCCAGGGTGACCACAGCGATTGCGGAGATTCAGTGCCTCGGTAAGGGTATCTTTCTCGTTCTTGTCCAGTACTCCGAGGTCTTTGGCGGCTAAGAGCGAGGTCGCATCCTTGACATAAGCAAAGTCATCAAGGGTCTTGATAGGTCTAGCCTTTGGGTCGTGTTTCTGGATGGCGGCTGAAAGCACCGTCGTGCCCTTAGTGAGTAGGCTAGTTTGAATTGTCCGAATCGCAGCGACCCACACGAACACTGTACTGGCCCTCAGCGCGCCAACTTGCAGGCACTTCAGAGCTTCATCGAGATAGTCCCTCACATCCGGATCGGCGACTTTGGTGACTAGATTTTCTAGAGTGCCAACATCATGCTCGATTTCGACGTCCGCCTCAGGGAGACCAAGGAGCGTGCGCACGTGCTCACGACCGGAATCTGTCAGATTCCAGAGGTGCCTCTTCCCTTGCAACCGCTTGGTATCAACAAGAGCACCGCTCTTGCTTAATACGTCGGCCACATTGGCCTTAGCCCATCCCTTAGAACGTGCATTTTTTAACCCCTGCCGAATCTCATCGACTGTGAGCGCCGTTTTCTGCTCATACCTTTCACGGTAGTACAGGACCGCAAGAATCCGATCCTGATGTTTCTTATTCAACAGTGGGGCTATGAACTCGACGAGCGTCACTAAGTACTCTCCGCGCGTTTCTTTGTACCTTTTTTCACAGAGTATGTAGTTTTCAGATTTGCCTCTCCGTGAACTGTCGGCTTGAACTTGCTTCTTCCAGCCCTAGCGAACAGCTTCTTACCCTTTTCTTTCGCCGCCTGAAAGGTCATGTCCAACCGAGCCGGAACAGTTATCCCAACGTCATCTGCCTTACGGCGCACTTCATCCATGGAGAATGGTTCTGCTCCGTATTCGCGATAAAAATAGGCAGCTATGAGCCTTGCGTTATCAGCAGGCTTGTCGAGATCGAAGCCTCTGAAGAACGACTCCTCCGAATCATCTGAGCCTTGATGCTTGGCATTAGATGCAGTTTTTTTGCCCGGGGAATCCGAAGCCTGCTCCGTAACATATGCCTTTAGGAGGTCAAACGCTTCACTGCGCACCTCGGGTGGCAGTTTCTCGATGACCTTGGCAACCCGTTCAAGTCGAGTGGAACGAGTCTTGAAATCTTTCTCATCCACGACAACGAACCTCCTTAGTCATCAGGTTGACTAACAAGTATTAGATCGATGCTGGCGATATTCATCATGACGGACGATTGTTTAAGTCCGCCCTTTGTAGCACCGGCAATCCCGGATTACCAGTTGCCATGTCTGGCACCCTATAATGCCGGCAACTAGATGAGGATTCCCATGGCTAACACAGCCACGCTTGCCGTCGAAGGTGCCGAACGCCAGCCGCTGAAGACTTTCACCGAAAAGGCGTACCTGGACTATTCCATGTACGTGATTCTGGACCGGGCGCTGCCGCACATCGGCGACGGCTTGAAACCAGTGCAGCGGCGCATCGTGTACGCGATGTCGGAGCTGTCGCTGGATTATCAAGCCAAGCCCAAGAAATCCGCGCGCACCGTGGGCGACGTGCTCGGCAAGTATCACCCGCACGGCGATCTCGCCTGCTACGAAGCCATGGTACTCATGGCCCAGCCATTTTCCTACCGCTATCCCGTCATTGACGGCCAGGGCAACTGGGGTTCGCTGGACGATCCCAAGTCCTTTGCTGCCATGCGCTACACCGAAGCGAAGCTCTCGAAATACGCCGAAGTGCTGCTTTCGGAGCTCGCGCAAGGCACGGTGGATTGGCAGCCAAATTTTGATGGCACCTTGCAGGAGCCGAAGCTCCTGCCGGCGCGGCTGCCGAATGTTCTCCTGAATGGCGCGACTGGCATTGCCGTGGGCATGGCGACCGACATCCCGCCGCACAATCTGAAAGAAGTGGCGAGCGCCTGCATCCGCCTGCTGGAAGAACCCAAAGCCTCTGTCAAACGGCTTTGCGAACACATCAAGGGGCCGGATTTTCCGACGCAAGCGGAACTCATCACGCCGCGCGCGGAAATCCTGCAAATGTACGAGACCGGCATGGGCAGCATGCGGTTGCGTGCCAAATGGACGCGGGAGAAGGGCGGCGACATCGTGATCAGCGCACTCCCGTACCAGGTGTCCGGCGACAAGGTGCTGGAGCAGATTGCGGGCCAGATGCGTGCCAAGAAGCTGCCGATGGTGGAAGACTTGCGTGACGAATCCGATCACGAGAATCCCACGCGCCTCGTGATCGTGCCGCGCAGCAACCGGGTGGACACGGGCGAACTCATGGCGCACCTGTTCGCCACCACGGACCTGGAGCGCAGCTACCGTGTGAATTTGAACCTCATCGGTCTGGATGGCCGGCCGCGGGTCAAAAATCTGAAGGAATTACTGGAAGAGTGGCTGGAATTCCGCACTGAAACCGTTACGCGCCGGCTCAGGTTTCGCCTCGATAAAGTCGAGAAGCGGCTGCACATTCTGGATGGCCTGCTGATTGCGTATCTCAATCTGGACGAGGTGATCGCCATCATCCGCAAGCACGATCAGCCCAAGTCCGTGTTGATGAAGCGTTTCAAATTAACCGACGCGCAAACCGAGGCGATTCTGGAAACCAAGTTGCGGCACCTGGCGAAGCTTGAAGAAATGAAGATCAGGGGCGAGCAGAAGGACTTGGCGAAGGAGCGTGAGGGATTGGAGAAGACATTAGGTTCGAAAGCCAAACTCAAAAAACTGGTGCGCGACGAACTGACGGCCGACGCTGAAACTTATGGCGACCCGCGGCGTTCGCAACTGGTGGAGCGCGCACCTGCGGCCCAGGCGATTGATGAAACCCAGTTGCTGCCCACGGAGCCCACCACGGTGATTCTCTCCAAGGCCGGGTGGGTGCGGGCCGCGAAGGGTCACGAACTCGATCCGCGCACACTGGGTTACAAATCCGGCGACGGCTTTCTCGCCGCGGCCTACGGCAAAAGCAACCAGCCGGCGGTGTTTCTGGACTCCACCGGCCGCGCCTACACGCTGCCGGCCCATTCATTGCCCTCGGCCCGCAGCCAGGGCGAGCCGCTGACGGGGCGGCTCACGCCGCCGGCGGGCGCAAGCTTCGCCGGCGCATTGATCGGCGAACCCGAGGATCGCTGGCTGGTGGCGAGCGATGCGGGTTACGGTTTCGTAGTCAAGCTCGGCGAACTCATCTCCCGCAACCGCGCCGGCAAGGCCACGCTGCGGCTGCCGAAGAATGCGCGTGTGCTGGTGCCGTCGCCGGTCAACAACGTGAAAAGTGATCTGCTCGTGGCGGTCAGCAGTGAAGGACATATATTGGTATTCCCGGTGAAGGCACTGCCGGAACTGGCACGTGGCAAGGGCAACAAGATTATGGGTATTCCCTCGAAGAAAGCTGCGAACCACGAGGAATACATGGCGGCGATAGCCTGCGTGCCGGCGGAAGAGGGCTTGGTGATTCTCTCCGGTGCGCGTCATATGACGCTGTCGGCCAAGGAACTGAAGGAATATGCCGGCGAGCGCGGCCGCCGCGGCCTTAAATTGCCGCGCGGCTGGCGCGCGGTGGAAGCCATGTATCCGGCGTCAAGGATGCCGGGGAAGAGCGGCGGCTGAAGAGCGGAACCCCGGCGCAGACCGCCGCTCCCAAAAATTCGATCGCGGTGAATATCACCGCTCCCAAGCGTGCATTGGGAAACGCAGTCGGCGCTGCGATTCAGATCAACCGGTGACCGCACGCGTAGGCGTGGAATCCGCCATGACGACTTCCGGTTCCTGCACGTAATTGCCCTGGATGTATTCGATGCCAAGCTGGTAAAGCATGGCCATGGTTTCCGGCTTTTCCACTTTTTCGGCCACGGTGTGGATTTTCAACTCGTTGGCGCGTGCCACGAATTTCTTGGTCAGATTGCGCTTGTCCTCCTCGGTGGCGAGCACCGCGATCAGACTGCCGTCAATCTTGATGTAGTCCACATGGCGGATCAGTCCGAGGGTGTGCAGCGAATCCTGCCCGAGGCCAAAGTGTTCGAGCGCAAATCCACATTTCAGGCGATGCGCGGCTTCCGCCAGCGCGCGCGTATCGGTAATGTATTTCTCCGCGGATTTTTCCGAAATCTCGAATACCAGATTGCCAGCGGGCACGGGCGTGCTCTTGAGCAGCTTTTCCAGCCATGGGAACAGGCTCTTGTCGGTCAAGGACTGATCCGACAGCCGCACGAACAGGCGCGCTGTGTGGTTCAGCTTGGCGCGTTCCACCATCATGGCGAGGCTGCGTTCCACGACCCAGCGGTCAATCGCACCCATCATACCGGCGCGCTCCGCGGCTGGGAATAAATCCTTGCTGGGAATTTCGTTGTTGTCCTCATCGCGCATGCGGATGAGCATGTCCAGCGCCTCGGTGGCATCACCCGTCAGGCTGGCAATGGACTGGTAGGCCAGCATGAAGCGATTAGCCCTGAGCGCCTCGATGATGGTGCGTTTCCATTCGGTGTCGGTGGCCTGGCCTTGTGCATCCACCTTGGCGGGCGCCCAGGCGGCCACGGAACCGCCCTCGGCCAGCGTGGCTTTGGTGTGGGCCTCTTTGGCGTGCATCAGCGCTTGCTCGGGGTCACGGTTGTGCTCGTCCAATATCACGAAGCCGATGCTGCAGCTCATGCTGGTGGACTTGCCCATGGATTCGAAGATGCGCGCGCCCACGGCGGCGTGGAGTTTCTCCGCCGCATCGGATATGTCTTTGAGTTTGGGACGGGTCATGATGACCGAAAAATCGGTGCCACCGAAGCGCGCCACGATGTCATCGTGACTAACGCTGGAGCGCACCAGGTCCGCCAGGCCCTTGATTATGCCGTCGCTGGCAATCATGCCCACTTTGACGGTGACCTGCGAAAATTGGTTGGGTTTGATGTACAAGAGCGCGGACAGTGCCGGCCCCTTGTTCTTGGCCAGCTCCTGGCGCAACACTTCAATGAAGTGCACGCGGTTGATGAAGCCCGTGAGCAGATCCAGGTTGCGCGCGGCGGTGAGCTGCTGCACGCTGGCCGCGAGCTTCTGGGTAAGCAGATCGATTTGTGCCTGCGCCTGTGCGTGGGACCGGCCCGGTACTTGGGCCTGCGCGCTGCTGTCTTTGACCTCGCTGCGCACGGAGAGTTCCAGTGCGGGTTCGCCGTCGAATTCCGCGTTCGCGATCTGCAGCGTGATTTTCAACGCCTTGCCACCGGCATGCTTGGCGTCCAGGGGCAGCGGTTTGACGGCGTGGCGCTTGCCGGCCAGTTTGAGCGCGTCTTTGAGTGCTGCCTGGGCCTCGCCTGCAAACAGTTCCAGCACCGGCTGACCCACGATCTGTCCGCTCGAGTTGTAACCGAAGAGTTCGAGGAACGCGGGGTTCACATTCACCAGGATGCCGTCACTTACGTAGGCGATGGCGTTCTTGGTATCGCGCATCACGAGGTTGATGCGCTGTTCGTATTCCTTGAGTGTCAGGCCTTTCTGTTCGAGCTCGCGCGCCAGGGTCAGAACTTCGAGTTCGCGCGACACCACCGCACGCACGTGTTCAGGCTGCGCGACGGACACCAGGTCGCGTGCGCCGCTGTCAATGATTTCCGCCACCAGCTCTGACTGCGTGGTGTCGCTGAGTGCAATCACGGGGACATTGGGCAGTGACATGTCGCGCATCTTGACGACTTCCTTAAAGGAAGCGCCGGGCACGCTCATGGAGCAAAGAATCAGATCGGGGCGCTGGGCCTTGACGCTTTTTTCCGCGCTCTCCATGTCCGCGGCCCACAGCGGTTTCACCGGGTAGCCGGCTTTGCGCAGCATGCTGTTGAGTTGTTCCGCTTCATTTTGGGAAGCAGTAACAATCAGGACGGGCAGTGCGTTCCGTGGCGACAAGGCGCAGTCCTCAGCTAGCAGACTCGACCGAGAGCAAAAGTTTAAGCGTTATGACAACCCAGTGCACGCCGGCGGTCACAAAGCGGTCAGTGGCACCTTGGCGGGGGCGCCGGGTATCTCGCGTACCAGCCGCGGCACCAGATAGCCCGGCAGCCGCGCCCGAAGCCCGCGGGCAATTTCCCGGGCCTCGTTGTCCGGCACGTCAAAATGGGCGGCACCCTTTACGCGATCCAGCATGTGCAGATAGTAGGGGATAACTCCCGCCGTGAACAGTTGCTGCGACAGCTCGGCCAGCACCTCGGCCGAGTCGTTGACGCCTCTGAGCAACACCGACTGGTTGAACAGGGTGGCGCCGGCGTCCTGCAGTTTCTCCAGGGCCTGCGTGACCTCGGCACTGAGCTCGCGGGCGTGATTGACGTGCACCACCACGACCTTGCGCAAATGGCAGTTGCGCAACCAGGACAGCAGCTCCGCGTCCACGCGCGAGGGCAATACGATGGGCTGACGGGTATGAATGCGCAGAGTGCGCACGTGCGGAATCTCCTGCAGGCGTGACACGAGGTCCGCCAGTATCCGGTCGCTCAGGGACAACGGATCACCGCCGCTCAGGATGACTTCCGCGATGCTGGCATCACTCCTTATATATTGGAGTGCCGGCTGCCAGCCTGCGGCGCGCGCGCTTTCCTCGGCATAGGGGAAGTGGCGGCGGAAACAATACCGGCAGTTGACCGCGCAGGCGCCGGTGGTAATCAGCAGAACGCGGCCGTGATATTTGTGCAGCACGCCCGGTTCGGCACGGCTCGCCAGGTCACCCACGGCATCGTGGGTGAAGTCGGGTTGCGGTTCCAGTTCCGCGCCCAGCGGCAGCACCTGGCGCAGCAGCGGATCGAAGGGATCGCGCTTGCGCATGCGCGTCACGAAACTGCGCGGCACGCGCAGCGGGAATTCGCGGCTTGCGGCGCGCGCCGGTTCGAGCAGCGACGCATCCAGTTCCAGCAAGCGCAGTAACTCTGCCGGATCGCTGACGGCATTTGCGAGATCAGTCTGCCATTGGGAAGTCATGAGTATGATTCACTACCACGAGGCTGCCTCTGGGGAGGCGTTGGTTGTATGATGGCGCCCCTTTGGAGCGGCGCAGGCCGTCATTTTGCACTCAGATTGGCGGAAAAAAAATGGCAAGCTACAGCACCAGCGAATTCAGGGCCGGCGTCAAGATCATCATGGACGGCGACCCGTACAACATCGTGGAAAACGAATTCGTCAAACCGGGCAAGGGCCAGGCCTTCAACCGCGTCAAAATCCGCAACCTGCGCACCGGCAAGGTGCTGGACCGTAATTTCAAGTCCGGGGACACAGTGGAAGCAGCGGACGTCAGCGACATGGAATTCCAGTATCTCTACAACGACGGCGAGATGTGGCATTTCATGAACCCGGAAAACTACGAGCAGCTCGCGGCCGACAAGACCGCCATGGGCGACGCCGGCAAGTGGCTCAAGGGCGAAGAGGTGTGCATCATTACCTTGTGGAACGGCCGGCCGCTGTCGGTGCAGGCGCCGATATTCGCCACCCTCAAGATTACCCACTGTGAGCCCGGCGTGCGCGGCGACACGGTGAGCGGCGCCACCAAGCCGGCGACGGTGGAAACCGGCGCCACGGTGCAGGTGCCGCTGTTCGTGAACGAAGGCGAAATCATCAAGGTGGACACGCGCACCGGTAAATATTCAGCGCGCGTGAAGGAATAGACCTGCCGTTGGTCATTTTTATCTGATGAGAGCAATTGGTTTGCAGTCAAAATCCATTCCCTCCTTTGAAAAAGGAGGGTCGGGGAGGATTTTCTGAAGGTTCAAAATCCCCCTCGATCCCCCTTTACAAAAGGGGGAGAAAGCTGGAGGCCCACCGCGAGCCTTGCTAGTCTCCGGCTGCGTGCCGAACTGCTGAAAAAAATCCGTACGTTCTTTGAGTCACGCAAAGTATTGGAAGTGGATACCCCAGCGCTGTCGCGCGCCGCAACTACCGATCGGCATCTGGCAAGTTTCCGCGTCGAGAGCGCGGCCGGCACCCGTTTCTATCTCCACACCTCGCCCGAATTTCCCATGAAACGCCTGCTGGCGGCAGGCGCGGGTGACATCTGGCAGCTGTGCAAGGTGTTTCGCGAAGGCGAGGCGGGCCGCTTGCACAATCCCGAGTTCACCCTGGTTGAATGGTACCGGCTGGGCTTTGACCACCATCGCCTGATGCATGAAGTGCATGAGCTGCTGGGCGCGCTGCTGCCGGATGCATCGTCCACGGCCGAATACTCGACCTATCGTGAAGCGTTTCAGCAGCATGCCGATCTGAATCCGTTCAATTGCGGCACACGGGAATGCATGCGTGTGCTGCAGGAATCCGGACGGCAGGTTCCCGCCGAGAGCGACCTGGACCCCGATGGCTGGCTGGATCTGGTGGCGAGCGAGCTGGTGTATCCCAGGCTGGGTCGGCGCGGACTGACCTTTATATATGACTATCCCGCGAGTCAGGCGGCGCTGGCACGCGTGCGCGCGGGCGATCCGCCCGTCGCGGAACGGTTCGAGGCGTTCTTGCATGGCATCGAACTCGCCAACGGTTTTCACGAGCTGACGGATGCCGCTGAACAGCGCCGGCGTTTTGTGGCGGATCGCGATTATCGGCGCGCCCACGGCCTGCCGGAGGTGCCGCTCGATGAAAACCTGCTGGCCGCCCTGGAGTCCGGGCTGCCGGATTGCGCAGGTGTGGCGCTGGGCCTGGACCGCGTGCTGATGCTCGCGGCGGGCGCGCAATCCCTGGATCAAGTCATCGCGTTTCCGTCGGGCCGCGCCTGATATTCAGCCAGTGCCACAGCAGCGCGGCGTAAATTGCCACGTTGACGAGGATGACCAGGCTGCCCAGCGCCAGTTGAATATGCGCGGTCAGATGGGCCGGATACAGGATGGGCATGAGGTAATGGGTCACGAAATCGCCGCGGTAGGCGGCTTGGCCCGCACGCTCGCGGAGCGCGTCTTCCAGGTAGGTGAGCGGACAGATCCAGCGGGTGAATTCCACCAGCGCGCCCCAGACGATAGCCGGCAGGTGCAGGAATACCAGCCACCGGCGCAACCACAGCAACAATCCACCTGCGACCACGAAGATCACGAAGGCGAAGTGGATTACCACCACCAGGTCGGACAACAGCAGATACGGCAACGCGACACCTGCCGGAAACGCACGCACGCATTGTGCGGCGTAGAATAGCGAGCGTGCAATCGCTTTCGACTCCGAGCCGGCATGTTTGAACTCAAGAGCATCGCTGTGGACGACAAGCCCGCGCTGTATGCGGAGCTGGCGCAGCAGGCGCAGGGCCTGCTGCACGGCGAGCGCGATCTGATTGCCAATGCCGCGAATTTCAGTGCGCTGCTGTATTACAGCCTGCCGGACGTGAATTGGGCGGGGTTTTATTTCCTCAAGGATGGCGAGTTGGTAGTCGGTCCGTTCCAGGGCAAACCCGCGTGTGTGCGCATTGCATTTGGGAAGGGCGTGTGCGGGAAGGTGGCGGAGCAGCGCGCATCTATCGTGGTGCCAGACGTGAACCAATTTCCCGGTCACATATTCTGCGACGGCGCCTCGCGGTCCGAAATTGCGGTGCCGCTGCTCAAGAACGGTGAAGTGCTTGGTGTGCTGGACATTGACAGTCCGAAGCTGGCGCGCTTTGACCAGAAAGACCGCGCGGGTTTGGAACAGTTGTCTAAGATCTTTCTCGACGCAGTTTGATGGATCGCGGCAAGGCGCGGCTGCTGAAAGTCATTTTGACCTGGAGATCGTTGCTGCAAAATCACTGTTCATAGCAGTGTGGCGATGCGCTGTCCCATGTGCACGACGCTGCCGGGCGAAAGTTCGCGTTGCCAACGCACGCGGTCGGCCGCGAACAGCAGAATCACCGTGGAGCCCATGTTGAATCGCCCCAGTTCCGCGCCCTTGACCAGTTCCAGCCGGTGATCGAGATAATCCCAGGAGCGCAGCACGTAACCGCGTGGTGGAGTGATTTCGCCGGCCCACGCCGTCTCAATGCTGCCGACGTTGAGCGCACCTACCATGACCACGGCCATGGGGCCGATCGTCGTGTCGAAGATCATGGCGACGCGCTCGTTGCGCGCGAACAATCTGGGCACGGTGCGCGTGGTCGCCGGACTGACGCTGAACAGCCGGCCCGGCACGTGCAGCATGCGCAGCAGAGTGCCGTCCATCGGCATGTGGACGCGGTGGTAGTCGCGGGGTGAGAGATAGAGCGTCATGCATGCGCCATTGGCGAATTTCCCGGCCGCCACGGCGTCACCGCCCAGCAACTCGGTCACACTGAAGTTCCGGTCTTTGGCCTGCACGGCATGCTCACCGGTGGTGGTCCCGAGCTGACTCAGGGTGCCGTCCACCGGACAGGCAATGGCATCGGGCTCGGCCGTCACCGGTCGCACGCCGGGACGCAGCGCACGCGTGAAGAATGCATTGAAGGTCGGATAGGCGGCGATATCAGAAACCACGGCCTCACTCAGGTCTACGCCGAAGCGCCGGATGAACGCGCGGATCATCCAGTTCTTGATTCCGGGATGTTCCAGGCGGGTCAGCCAATGTGTGAAGCGCGAAACCGCGTGTTGTGGCAATGGATATTGCCAAGCGGATTTGAGCCAATCTGTGAGCCGGGCTGTGGTCGCCACGCGCGTGCCGTCAGTCCGGCGGTGGGTTGCGGCGCACAGGCGCCACGATGGTCAGCGAAGATCCATCCGAGAATGTGAGGCTCAGCGTGATGAAATCGCCGGCATACAGAGTCTTGACCGGATGCGTGAGCACGAGGTGATCGCCGTCCGGGGCCAGCTTGACGCTGGCGTGCGCGGCCAGCGTCAACGCCTTGACGGCGCGCGTGCCGTTCTGCAACGTAACCGCGCCGAAATCCTGGCTAGTGGCTTGCTCCAGCGCGAGCGCGCGGCCGGTGTGATTGGTAAGCGTCAAGTAACCCGCCATCGCCTCGATGCCGGGCGCAGCCTCGCGTATCCAGACCTGACTGGCACTGACGGATGGCCCATCGGCATGCACAATGCCGGCAGCCAGCAACAGCAGCAACCCCAAAAATATCCGGCGATGTCGCATCAACATTCTCCGCGTCGGACGAGGATGATGCGGTAGTCATTGGCCATATGCAATGGAATCACAAGCAAGCATGTGTGCAGGACGGTAACCGGACCTGAGGCTGCGGCGGCCTTGCGGGTCGGTACCGGCGAACCCGCTGCGTGCTGCGGGCGCCGGATTGAGTGCGGACCGGGCTCTGGGCCGTAACAGCATTGCGCAGGGATTTTCGGGCGTGCATGCGGAAACTATGCCACGCAAACTTTGCACACCGCCATTTCGATTATGATACGCGCCGGATGCGCGGGAGCCTGTCGTGGAGCCATTCGAGGATATCAGCAACGAGCTGCACACATTGGCGGATTTCGTCCGCTGGGGCGCGAGCACGTTCAATCACGCGCAATTGCATTTTGGTCACGGTAGCAGCAATGCCGTGGATGAGGCGCTGAATCTGGTGCTGCACGGCGTCAATCTCGATCACGACATTCCCCCCTGGCTGCTGGAGGCCCGGCTGACCAAAGCCGAGAAACGCGCGGTGCATGCATTGCTGCGTGCGCGGCTGGAAACCCGCAAACCCAGCGCCTACATCACGCAGCATGCGCGTTTCGCCGGATTGGATTTCTATGTGGACGAGCGCGTGCTGGTGCCACGTTCGCCGATTGCAGAATTGATCGAGAAGGGTTTCGAGCCGTGGATTGCGCCCGAGCGTGTGCGGCGCGTGCTGGACCTGGGTACCGGCAGCGGCTGCATCGCCATCGCGTGCGCGCGCGCATTCCCGGAAGCACAGGTGGTTGCCAGCGATATTTCCGGCGATGCGCTGGACGTGGCGCGCGTCAACGTGGAAAAACTGCACGTGCGCCAACAAGTGACCCTGCAGCGCGCGGACGTGTACCAGGGCCTGCCGGCGGCACGCTATGACATCATCGTCAGCAATCCGCCGTATGTGGACACCGAGGACATGGCGACGCTGCCCGACGAGCATCGTGCCGAGCCGGCCGTGGGGTTGAGCGCCGGCGTGGACGGCCTTGATGTCGTGCGTCGCATTCTTGCGGGCGCGCCTGAATATCTGGCGCCGGGCGGCATCCTGGTCGTGGAGGTGGGCAACAGCCGCTGGGCCCTGGAGCAGGCGTATCCCGCGGTGGCGTTCACTTGGCTGGAATTCCAGCGCGGTCACGCGGAGGTTTTTGTGCTGGATGCAGCGCAAGTGGCCGCGATTTCCAGGCACAAAAAGCGGGCTTAGCGTGTCCGGCAACAGTTTCGGCCGCTTGTTCGTGGTCACGAGCTTTGGCGAAAGCCACGGGCCCGCACTCGGCTGCATCGTGGACGGCTGTCCGCCGGGTCTGGAACTGAGCGCGGCGGACATCCAGCGCGACGTGGACCGGCGGCGCAGCGGCACCTCGCGGCACACCTCGCAGCGGCATGAGGCCGATCAGGTCGAAATCCTGTCCGGTGTGTTCGAGGGTCGCACCACCGGCACGCCCATCGGCCTGTTAATAAGGAATACCGATCAGAAGCCCAAAGACTACGAAGCCATCCAGGAACAATTCCGCCCGGGCCACGCCGATTACACCTATTTGATGAAATACGGCCGGCGCGACTGGCGTGGCGGCGGGCGGGCTTCGGCACGTGAGACCGCGATGCGCGTTGCAGCCGGCGCCATCGCGCGCAAATACCTGCACGAGCGTTATGGCGTCAACATCCGTGGCTGGCTGGCGCAACTCGGTCCGCTGACGCTCGCGGCCGGAGAATTGGATGCGATCGATGGCAATGCGTTTTTCTGTGCCGATCCCACGCGCGTACCGGAGCTCGAGGAATTCATGGATGCGCTGCGCAAGTCCGGAGATTCTGTGGGCGCGCGCATTACCGTGACGGCCAGTGGCGTACCACCCGGCTGGGGCGAACCGGTGTTTGACAAACTGGACGCGGACATCGCCGGCGCCATGATGGGCATCAATGCGGTCAAAGGCGTGGAAATCGGCGCGGGTTTTGCCGCCGTCACGCAGAAAGGCAGCGAACACCGCGACCAGATGACGCCGCAGGGTTTCCTGACCAATAACGCCGGCGGCATACTCGGCGGCATCTCCAGCGGCCAGGACATCGTGGTGAGCGTCGCCGTGAAACCCACTTCGAGTCTGAGACTCCCGGCGCGCACCATCAATACGCGCGGTGAAGCGGCGGAAATCAGCGTGCACGGCCGGCATGATCCCTGCGTCGGCATTCGCGCCGTGCCCATCGTCGAGGCCATGCTGGCGCTGGTGCTCGTGGACCACGCGCTGCGCCAGCGCGCACAGAATGCCGATGTGAGGCCGCCGCTCGCGCCGATTGCGGCTAAAACACGCTAAAATTCCGCGCGCAGGACGTGTGAATTTCCCGGAGTATCCGTGAAGACATATGACGTGGCGGTGGTGGGGGCCACCGGCGCCGTAGGCGCCGCAATGCTGGAAATCCTGGCGGAACGGAAATTCCCGTTCGGCCGCGTATATGCACTGGCCAGCGAGCGTTCCGCCGGCAAGCGCGTGGAATTCAACGGCGCGCAGCTCAAGGTGGAGCCGCTCGCCAGCTTCGATTTTTCCAAGGTCCGGATCGGGCTGTTTTCCGCCGGTGCCAGGTTGTCGGCCGAATACGCCCCAAAGGCCGCGGCCGCCGGGTGCGTGGTGATCGATAACACCTCGCAATTCCGGTACGAGTCGGACATCCCGCTGGTGGTATCGGAGGTCAATCCCCAAGCCATCGCGCACTACCGCAACCGGGGCATCATTGCGAATCCCAACTGCTCGACCATGCAGATGCTGGTGGCGCTCAAACCCATCTACGATGCCGTGGGCATCGAGCGCATCAATGTGGCCACGTATCAATCGGTATCCGGCGCCGGTGCGCGCGCCATCCGGGAACTGGCGGAGCAGACTGCGCGCCTGCTGAATGGCCAGCCGCTGGAGGCGGGCGCGAAATTCCCCAAGCAGATCGCTTTCAATGTCCTGCCGCACATTGACGAATTCCAGGATAACGGTTATACCCGTGAAGAGATGAAAATGCTGTGGGAGACCCGCAAAATTCTTGACGACGAATCCATCCGCGTGAATGCCACGGCCGTGCGGGTACCGGTTTTCTACGGCCATTCCGAGGCCCTGCATATCGAGACACGAGAGAAAATCAACGCGGAACGCGCCCGGAGCCTGCTGCGGGCGGCGCCCGGAGTGGAGGTCCTGGACGAGCGTCAGGCCGGCGGGTACCCAACCGCCGTGACCGAGGCCGCACACCGCGACGCGGTGTTCGTGGGGCGCATCCGGGAGGACCTGTCCCATCCGCGGGGGCTGGATTTGTGGGTAGTGGGCGATAACATCCGCAAAGGTGCTGCTTTGAACAGCATCCAGGTGGCTGAATTGTTGGTAAAAAGCTATTTATCAGCTATAGTTAGCCCGGTTTTGTAAAGAGCTATCTGAGCTTCAGACGCAAACCCGGTCCCTGTCGGGGGCGGCGTGGCAAGGGCAGGTTGGGGAGAGAGCATGAGTAAAAAGCTTGTGTTTGTCTTGGCCTTGATGCTGACCGCGGTGCCTTTGGCTGCCAACGCGCTCGGCTTGGGCGAAATCAAACTCAATTCCGTGCTGAACCAGCCCTTGAGCGCGGACATTTCCGTGGTGAGTGCGGCACCCGACGAAATCAGCAGCCTGCAAGTGAAACTGGCAAATGCCGAGCAGTTCAAGCAGGCCGGTATTCCGATGGCTGACGTGCTCAGCAAGCTGCAGTTCAAGGTGGTGCCTGGCGCCAATGGGACGGCGACCATCCACGTCTCCACCACCCAGCCCTTCCGTGAACCATTCATGGATGTGCTGCTGGATGTCACCTGGGACAACGGCGAGCTCATCCGCGAATACACCGTTTTTCTGAATCCCCCGAGTTTTGAATCCACCACGCAAGCTGTAGCGGCACCTGCGCCCGCCACCACGGCGCCGGTAAGCACCGCACCCGTTGTCGCGGCACCCGCACCCAGCACTGTTGCGCCCACATCCGCTTCGATTGCCAAACCCGTCGTCACTGCGCCTGCGGCTCCGGTGCAGGCCGCCGCACCGCCGACAGCGGCTCCGGCGCCAGCCCAGGTCGCGGCCGCCACCAACGAGACACAGCTGGGCGGCAACTACGGCCCGATTCATCGGGGTGAAACCCTGTCCGAGATTGCACTCAAGCTGCGCCCGCAAGGCGTCACGCTCAATCAGATGATGATTGCCATTTATCGTGCCAATCCCGAAGTGTTCATGCGCAACATCAATCTCATGAAAGCGGGATATGTGCTGCGCGTGCCGAGCGCCGACGACATTCAGGCGGTGCAGGTGGCGGATGCCAATACCGAGGTGCGCACCCAGATTGCCGAGTGGCGCAGCCGGCGCGGTCTGGCGGGCGCGCATCCGCGCGCCAGCACGCCCACCGGTGAACAGCCGTCGCTGACGCTGGTGGCGCCATCGTCTGCGGCGCGGACCGCGGAAAATCAGGTGCCCAGTGCCGGCAAAGGTGCGAGCGGCACGTCGGTGGCGAAGGGTGCGGGCACCGGTCGTGCCGCAGCCGCGGCAACCGCGGCCAAGGCGCCCATCGTGCTCGCGAGCAGCGGGCTCGCCGCGCTGCAGGCACAGGCAAGCAAGGAAAACAATCAACCTTCCGGCACCAAGATCACTCCGCTTGCACCGCCAGAAGCGCTGGGTACCAAGCCGTTGCCCAAGGCCAAAACGCCGGCGCAGACTCAATCGGCTGAATCCAGTGGTTTGCTGGGTTCGCTCAACCCCTACATCATCATTCCGCTGATCGTCATTGTGATCATTTTGATCATCGTCGGCCTGCTCAGACGCAAGAAGCGCAGTGCACCGCCGGTGAGCCGCAAACCCATCAAGTCGAGCGGCACGGGACCTGCGGTACAAGCCGCGGATTGGGGCAAAGAGGAAACCGCCGGACTCAAGGATGTCACGGCGAAGCCAACGGGCGGCAAGCGCGGTGACACCGCGGCCGCGGTCAAAGCCGGGACTGGTGGCGCAGCCAAATCCACTGCCGCCGGTGCTGCGGCAGCGCCTAAATCCGGCGAGGGCGATGCCATCGCGGAATCCGATTTCCACATGGCCTATGGTCTCTACGATCAGGCGGCCGAAGTTCTGAAGAAGGGCCTGGCGCAGGACCCGACGCGGCGTGACCTCAAACTGAAGCTGCTGGAGGTGTATTTCAGCGCCGGCGATCGCGCGAATTTCGTCGAGGCCGCGCACGGTTTGCGCCAAGAAATGGGCGCGAGCCCCGGCCCGGATTGGGAGAAGGTTGCGATTATGGGTCGTCAGGTGGCGGCCGACGATCCGTTGTTCGCCGGTGAAAGCGCAGCACCCGGCGCGGCCGCCGCCTCGGTGGATTTCCCGCTCGACAGCGGCACGGCCGCCGCCGCCGTACCCACGGACCTGGATCCCCTGGCGGGCGCGTTTGAAGGCGTGCACCGGGTGGAGATGCCCGAGGCCCCTGAACCCAAGCCGGCCGAAGACAAGCATGTCGTGGATTTCGAGCTGCCGGATATCGAGCCGGTTCCGCTCAAGGCCAAGGCGGCGCCAAAACCCGCGGAGTCCAAACCTGCTGCGCCTGCGGCCAAATCCAAGGCCAAACCGGGCACGACCACCATGACCGCGGATTTCGGCACGGAATCGCAAGTGGAATTCGACAAGGCGCTCAAGGAACTGTCGGATTTCGTGAGCACCAACGTCCCGCACCAGGATCAGGGCACACGCAGCGGCGCCGCCTTGTCGCTGGCGGCTGACGCGGATGTGGATGCTCCGGGTCCGATGTCCGGCACGGGAACCGTCGCCGGCACTACCAGCCATATGGGCGAAGAGACGACCAACTTGAACGAAATCGGCACCAAACTGGATCTGGCGCGCGCCTACATCGACATGGGCGATTCCGAGGGCGCCAAGAATATCCTCAGCGAAGTGCTCGAAGAAGGCGACAGCCAGCAGAAGCAGGAAGCCCAGAAACTCATGCAGCAGCTCGGCTGATTCGCGCGCCGCAACACGCCGCAGAATGCAGCGTGCACCGGCGGCTCAGTGCGGCGCGTTGCTGGCCCGCATGCCATGTTAACCGGGTTTAATCGCTTTACCGCGTGCTGGCACGGCACACATCCATGCGACTCGCAATCGGGCTTGAATACGACGGTACCGGGTTCATGGGTTGGCAGCGTCAGGTGCATCCTGTGCGTACCGTGCAGGCCTGTGTCGAAAGCGCGCTTGCCACTGTTGCCAATCATCCCGTAGAAGTCACCTGCGCCGGGCGCACCGACGCCGGCGTGCACGCCAGCGGCCAGGTGGTGCATTTCGACACGCATGCGCAGCGCACAGAGCGCAGCTGGCTGCTGGGAGTGAATTCCAATCTGCCCGAGGACGTTGCGGTACGCTGGATGCGCGCCGTGCCCGAGGATTTTCATGCGCGTTTCCGCGCGCGCGCACGTCATTACCGCTACACGATCGTGAATCGCGCGACGCGGCCGGCGCTCACGCACAGGTGCACGACCTGGGTGCATGCCGCGCTGGACCTCGAGGCCATGCGGGCCGGTGCACGGCATTTGCTGGGCGAGCATGATTTCTCCGGTTTCCGGGCCGTCGAGTGCCAGGCGCGCTCGCCGGTGCGCACCATCCACAGGCTGGAGCTGCGGCGTACGGGTGAACAGGTGATTGTGGATGTAGTGGCCGACGGGTTCCTGCATCACATGGTGCGTAATATCGCCGGCGTATTGATCGCAATCGGCGCGCAAAAGCGTGCAGCCGACTGGGCGCGCACCGTGCTGCAAGGCC
The DNA here is from genome assembly GCA_035279405.1 of Gammaproteobacteria bacterium. Taxonomy (NCBI): domain Bacteria; kingdom Pseudomonadati; phylum Pseudomonadota; class Gammaproteobacteria; species Gammaproteobacteria bacterium. Next base: position 24,412 of record DATEHU010000011.1, on the reverse strand, counting down.
GTGACCGCAAGCTTGGCGGTGTCACCGCACCGCCGCAAGGTCTGTGTTTCGTGGCGGTGTTGTATCCGTCCGCGTATGCCATTCCGGTGCCGGAAGACGCGTTGTTCGACGATCTATCTGCTAACCTGTGACGGTTGCGAGCGGAATCGCCACATGCGGGTACGAATCAAGCTGTGCGGGATGATGCGTCGCGAGGATATCGAGAGCGCCTCGCGACTCGGCGTGGATGCCGTGGGCCTGGTGTTTTACGCGACGAGCCCGCGCAATCTGCGATCCGGGCAGGCGCGGGAATTGGCGGCCAGTGCGCCTGCATTTCTGACGGTCACCGCAGTATTCATGAATCCGGCACGTGCGGAGGTGGAAACGGTGCTGCGGACCATGCGCGTGGATGTATTGCAGTTCCACGGCGCGGAATCCCCGGAGTTCTGTCGTGCGTTCGGCCGCGGTTACATCAAGGCTGTGCCCATGGGCAGCGGCGCGGATCCGGCGGAATATGCGCGCCGTTATGCTGATGCCTGCGGGCTGCTGCTCGACAGTCATGCGCAGGGCAAGCCGGGCGGCGGGGGCACGCGCTTTGACTGGGCCCGGATACCGCGCATAGTGTCGCCGCCGCTGATACTTGCCGGCGGATTGAATGCGGACAATGTTGCGGATGCCATCCGCAGTGTGCGCCCCTACGGCGTGGATGTGGCAACTGGCGTGGAAAGCGCGCCGGGAATCAAGGATGCGGTGAAAATGCAGGCGTTTGTCAGTGAGGTCACCCGTGTCGCGTGCGCTTGAAAAAACCGCGTCGTTCCGCGAGTCGTTGCGCCGCATGCCGGATGCCAACGGACACTTTGGCGCCTACGGCGGGCAGTTTGTTGCTGAAACGCTCATGGGTCCGGTCGAGGCGCTGCGCCTGGCCTATGAAAAGTTCCGGCGCGATGCGGATTTCCAGAGCGAACTGCAGCGCGACCTGCGCGACTTTGTCGGCCGGCCTTCACCGTTGTATCTGGCAGAACGCCTGACTGCCGAATGCCGGGGCGCGCGCATTTATCTCAAGCGCGAGGATCTGGACCACACCGGCGCGCACAAGATCAACAACGCGCTCGGTCAGGCGCTGCTCGCCAAGCGCATGGGGAAGACGCGCTTGATCGCGGAAACCGGCGCAGGCCAGCACGGCGTAGCTACGGCCACCGTAGCGGCGCGCTTCGGCTTCGAGTGCGCGGTGTACATGGGCGAGGAGGACATGCGGCGCCAGGCAATCAACGTGTTTCGCATGAAACTGCTGGGCGCGAAGGTGGTGCCGGTGACTTCAGGTTCGCGCACGCTCAAGGACGCGCTCAACGAGGCGATGCGCGACTGGGTCGCCAACGTGGACAACACGTTTTACGTGATCGGCACCGTGGCCGGACCGCACCCCTACCCGATGATGGTGCGGGATTTCCACGCCTGCATCGGTGAGGAGACCCGGCGACAGGCGCTGAGCGCCGAGGGCCGGCTGCCGGACGCGCTGGTGGCCTGCGTCGGTGGGGGTTCCAACGCCATCGGCCTGTTCCATGCGTTCCTGGATGACGAGGTGAAACTTTATGGCGTCGAGGCGGGCGGCGAGGGCCTGGCCAGCGGCAAGCATGCGGCATCGCTCAGTGCCGGCCGCAGCGGTGTGCTGCACGGCAATCGCACTTATCTATTGGAAGACGCGGCCGGCCAGATACGCGAAACGCATTCGATTTCGGCCGGCCTCGACTATCCCGGCGTTGGGCCCGAGCATGCCTGGCTGAAGGACATCGGCCGCGTCACGTATGAAACGGTCACCGATGCCCAGGCCCTGCAGGCATTCCATGCGCTCACGCGCAAGGAAGGCATCATGCCCGCGCTGGAATCGGCACACGCGCTTGCCTATGCCACGCAGCTTGCGCCGCGGATGCAACCGACCCAGTTTCTGGTGGTGAATCTCTCCGGCCGCGGCGACAAGGACATCCACACCGTTGCCAGTCATGAGGGCATCGAACTGTGAGCCGGCTGGCAACGCGTTTTGCGGAATTGCGGCGTGCCGGGCGTGCGGCGCTGGTGCCGTACATCACCGCCGGTGATCCGGACAAGTCCGCGAGTGTGCCATTGATGCACGCGCTGGTCGCGGCCGGCGCCGACGTGCTGGAACTGGGTGTGCCGTTTTCCGATCCCATGGCGGACGGGCCGGTCATTCAGCGCGCCTGCGAACGTGCGCTCAAACACGGCACCACGCTGGCCGACGTGCTCGGCATGGTGGGCGAATTCCGCCAGACCGACACGCGTACGCCCGTGGTGCTCATGGGCTATCTCAATCCGGTGGAAGCGTTCGGCACGGAGGCATTTGCCGCCGCCGCGGCCGCAGCCGGGGTGGACGGCGTGCTTACCGTGGACATGCCGCCGGAGGAGGCGGTCCCGCTGGCCGGACTGCTGCGCGAGCGCGGGATGGATCCGGTATTTCTGCTCGCGCCGACCACCGATGTGGCGCGCCTGCAACGTATCTGCGAAACCGCGGCGGGCTTCGTTTATTATGTGGCGCTCAAGGGCGTGACCGGCGCCGCCAACCTGGACGTGGCCGAAGTGCGTCGGCGGCTGGAAGTGGTACGGCGTGCAACGCGCCTGCCGGTGGGCGTGGGCTTTGGTGTGCGGGATGCGCGCACCGCGGCCCAACTGGCGGGCGTGGCGGATGCCGTGGTGGTCGGCAGCGCGATCGTGGACCGGGTGGCGAAATTCGGCAGCCGGCGCGCGGACCTGCTGGCGCAGGTGGGCGCATTCGTGAGCGAGTTACGCCAGGCCATGGATGCGGCACGCGTCTAGGTTTCATTCTGCATTCGCTGCGGAGCAAACTCAGGCATGAACTGGTTCAAAAAGCTCGTTCCATCAGGAGTCAAGACCGAGGAAGCGCGGCCGGTGCGCCGCGGCATCCCCGAAGGCCTGTGGAGCAAATGCGAGGAATGCAACTCGGTGCTGTACCGGGCCGAGCTGGAACGTAATCTTTTCGTCTGTCCCAAGTGCGGTCACCACATGCGCCTCACGGCGCGCCAGCGCCTGGATCTGTTCCTGGATTCCGGTTCGGGCGTGGAGATCGGCGCGGGTGTCGAACCGGTGGACATCCTGCGCTTCCGCGACAGCAAGAAATACAAGGATCGCTTGCAGCTCGCGCAAAAGGCCACCAACGAGAAGGACGCGCTGGTGGCGATGAAGGGCCGACTCAAGGGCATGCGCATCGTCGCGTGTGCGTTTGAATTCAAGTTCATGGGCGGATCCATGGGCGCGGTGGTCGGCGAGCGCTTCGTGCGCGCCGTGGACGCGGCCCTCGAAGACAAGGTGCCGCTGGTGTGTTTCTCGGCGAGCGGCGGCGCGCGCATGCAGGAGGCGCTGATTTCGCTGATGCAGATGGCTAAGACCTCGGCCGCGCTGGCGCGGCTGTCGCGCCAAGGCATTCCCTTCGTTTCGGTGATGACCGACCCCACCACCGGCGGCGTGTCGGCCTCGCTCGCCATGCTTGGCGACGTGAACGTGGCCGAACCCAAGGCGCTCATCGGCTTTGCCGGCCCGCGCGTCATCGAGCAGACGGTGCGCGAGACCCTGCCCGAGGGCTTTCAGCGCAGCGAATTCCTGCTGGAACACGGCGCCATCGACATGATCGTGGACCGGCGTGAAATGCGCGACAAGCTCGCGGCACTGCTGGCGATGCTTACGCGTCAACCGGCGCCGAAGGAAGAGGAAGTGAGGCATGAGGCGTGAGGGGAGGAAAGGCGACCGCCGGAAATCACTGACGTTGCCTGTTCTCGATACGCGCGGCTCACTTCTTTCCCGACCAGCCTCAGCGCCGTTTCATCAACGCGGCAAACCCTGACATGCGCTTCGCCACGCTCAAGGACTGGCTCGCGTGGCAGGAGCAGTTGCACCCCAATCCGATAGATCTGGGCCTGGAGCGTGTGCGGCGCGTGCTCCAGGCGATGCAGATCGAACGACCGCCGTTCAAGGTGCTGACCGTAGGCGGTACCAACGGCAAGGGCTCATGCGTGGCGTTTCTGGACGCCATGTTGCGCGCCCAGGGCTACCAGGCCGGCGCCTACACCTCACCGCATCTGTTGCGTTACAACGAGCGTATCCGCATCGGTGGCAGGGAAGTCATGGATGCCGAGCTGTGCGAGTCATTCGCACGGGTGGACAGGGCGCGCGGCGCAACCAGCCTCACGTATTTTGAATTCGGGACTTTGGCGGCGCTGGATATTTTCCGCAATCACAGTATTGATGTTGCCGTGCTGGAGGTGGGCATGGGCGGGCGGCTGGATGCGGTTAACGCCGTGGACCCGCTGGGCGCCCTGGTGGCATCGGTAGGACTGGATCACATGGAATGGCTGGGGCCGGACCGCGACAGCATCGGTTACGAGAAGGCCGGCATTTACCGCCGCGGCCGGCCTGCGATTTGCGGCGACCGCGATCCGCCACTGCGCTTGATGCAGACCGCGCAGCGGAACGGTGCCGACTTGCGGGTGCTCGGCCGAGATTTTGAATGGCAGGCCACGGGCGATGGCTGGACTTGGCAAGGTGACGGGAGCCACATTGGAAATCTGCCGCCTCCGGCCATACCGGGCCGGATCCAGTACGACAATGCGGCCAGCTCAATCGCTTTGTTGCGGGCGGTGCGATCGGAGCTTGCCGTGAGCGAGGCCGCAATCCGCAAGGGATTGCAGCAGGCGAAGATCAGCGCGCGTTTTGAACGTGTGCCCGGCGACGTCGAGTTGATTCTGGATGTCGCGCACAACCAGGACGCCGCGCGCGTACTGGCATCCAATCTGGACGCCACGCGCGGTGGCGGGCGCACCTTCGCGGTCATCGGCATGTACCGGGACAAGGCCGCCGATACCGTCGCCCAGGCACTGGGCGAGCGCATTGATTCCTGGCATCTGGGGGGGCTTGGTGGACCGCGCGGACAGACGGCGGCAGACTTGGCGACGCGTATACGCAGCGCGCTACCGCGCGCGTCATTGCATGCACATGCTTCGGTCATTGACGCTTGGCGAGCGGCGCGCGCCGCTGCCGGGCGCGGCGACCGCATCGTGATCTTCGGTTCGTTTCAAACCGTGAGCGCAATCTTGCGCATTTTGCGCGAATCGGTTACCAATGTGGCCTGAAGCGGCAGGTGCGCCGCAATGGAGACCGGGAAATGCTGATCGGATTAAAAGAGCGCCTGATCGGTGCGGCGGTGCTGGTGGTCCTGGCGATTATCATCATTCCCTGGGTGCTGAAGGGCGGTTCGCCACCGAGCACCACGGTGACTCAGCCGCTGGCTTTGCCGCAGGCTACAACCGCGCCGGCTGCGGAGAGCACCTATCACATGGCCTTGAGCGGCCCGGCGGATGCTGGCACGCGTCCCGTGGCTGCCGATGCGCAGCGCGCGCCGGTTGCGGCGACGCGCCAGGTTGTGACGCCGGTGGTGCGTCAGCCGAAGGCGACCAAACCTTCCGCACCGACAGTGACGCCGGCGCCGGCCACGCACGCCGCAATACACGGTAAATGGGCCGTGCAAGCAGGCAGTTACGCCAACGAGCGCAACGCACGCGCAGTTGAGCGCAAGCTCGCCAAGCGCGGCTATCATGCCTATATAAGCCGCTACCACAAGAGCGGACGCACGTATTATCGCGTGCGTGTCGGCCCTTATGCCGACCGGGCTGCGGCGGAGCGCGTGGTGTCAGGAGTAGCGCGTGCATTTGGTGGCCGAGCGGAGGTGGTGCCGAACAGCTGAAGGCGCGCGGCATGTGCCTCTGTTAGAATGTCACCCCGTATTCGAGGCGGTACGCCGGGTAGCCAAGGCGCGCATGAACTGGGCTGACTACCTCATCATTTTAATCATCGTAGTCTCGGCCCTCATCAGTCTGTGGCGCGGTTTCCTGCGGGAGGTGGTGTCGCTGATCACCTGGATCGTGGCCTTCTGGGTGGCATTACGTTTTGCGTCGCAGGTCGGCGATGCGTTCAAGGTGATTCAAAATCCTTCGGTGCGCATGATCGTGGGTTTCGTGATCCTGTTCGTGGTGATTCTGATCATCGGCATGCTCATCAACCTGGTGCTCGGCAAGCTCATGGCGCATACCGGTGCGAGTGCCAGCGATCGCACCCTGGGCGTGATCTTCGGTCTGGTGCGCGGCGTGGTGATCGTGGCCGTGCTGGTGATCGTGGCGGGCTTCACCACCTTGCCGAAGGACCATTGGTGGCGTGAGTCGCGGCTGATTCCCTATGCGCAGGGTGCCGCCGGCTGGATGCGCGCACTGCTGCCGCAACCGGTGGCGGATGAGATGATGTCGGGCCTGAAGTCCGTGGCCGAACCCAGGCACAAACCCTAGCGAGGCGTGCGATGTGCGGAATCGTCGGAGTCGTGGGGCACAGCGATGTCAATCAGCTGCTCTATGACGCGCTGATTGTGCTGCAGCATCGCGGTCAGGACGCCGCCGGCATGATGACCTGCGACGGCGAGCGCCTGCACCTGCGCAAGAGCAACGGGCTGGTGCGCGACGTTTTCCACCAGCGCCATATGCTGAGGTTGCGCGGCAGCATCGGCTTGGGCCATGTGCGCTATCCGACAGCCGGCTGCGCCAATTCCGCCGAGGCCCAGCCGTTCTACACCAATTCGCCCTACGGCATTGCCCTCGGTCACAACGGCAACCTCACCAATGCGCGCGCCCTCAAGGACATGCTGTTTCGTGAGGACCGGCGGCACCTGAACACCGAATCGGATTCGGAAATCCTGCTCAACGTGTTCGCCCACGAGCTGCAGCGTAACGGCGGACTGGAAGTGGACGAGCGCGACATCTTCAAGGCGGTGGCCGCGGTGCACCGCCGCTGCCGCGGCGGCTACGCCAATATCGGCCTGATTGCCGGCTACGGCATCGTCGGCTTCCGCGATCCGTTCGGCATTCGTCCCCTGGTCTTCGGCCAGCGCATCACCGACAAGGGCACCGAGTACATGATCGCGTCGGAATCGGTGGCGCTGGACGTGTGCGGATTCGAGTTGATACGCGACGTGGCGCCGGGAGAGGCGGTGGTCATCGACCGTCACGGCATGCTGCACACGCAGCAATGCGCGGAGAAAGCACTGTACTCACCGTGCATCTTCGAATACGTGTACTTCGCACGGCCGGACTCCATCATGGATGACATCTCGGTGTACAAGGCGCGCATGCGCATGGGCGACAAGCTGGCCGAGAAAATCCAGCGCGAATGGGCGCAGCACGATATCGACGTGGTGATCCCGATTCCCGATACCAGCCGCACCAGCGCCTTGCAGCTCGCCAACGTGCTGGGGCTCAAGTACCGCGAGGGCTTCATCAAGAACCGCTATATCGGTCGCACCTTCATCATGCCGGGCCAGAAGCAGCGCAATCAGTCGGTGCACCAGAAATTGAATGCCATCGATCTGGAGTTCAGCGGCAAAAACGTGCTGCTGGTGGACGATTCCATCGTGCGCGGCACCACTTCGCAGCAGATCATCAACATGGCGCGCGAGGCCGGCGCGCACAAGGTGTATTTCGCTTCGGCGGCGCCGCCGGTACGGTTCCCCAACGTCTACGGCATCGACATGCCGACGGTGAGCGAGCTGATCGCCCACGACCGCAGCGAACAGCAGGTGGCCGAGTTCATCGGCGCCGACAGGCTCATCTACCAGAACCTCGATGACCTGATTGACGCGGTGCGGCGCGGCAATCCCAAGATCCAGCGTTTCGATACCTCGGTGTTTTCCGGGGAATACGTCACCGGCGACGTGACCGGCGATTATCTGGCGACGCTGGCCCACGAGCGCTCCGACGAGGCCAAGCAGAAGCGCGTGCGCGACGATCGCCAGGTCATCGAAATGTACAACGTGTCCTGACGCTGACCGGTTTTAACGAAGTACGCATGGATCGGCGCCAGTTCCTGTTGCACCTGTTCCAGAGCGGCCTGGCCGCCGTGAATGGACGCGCTTGCGTGTACGCAGCTCTGCGCGGGCGGCAGTTCTCCGTGCCCTTGTATCTGGTGGCCATGGGCAAAGCCGCGGATGCCATGACCGCGGGCGCGCTGGATGCGGTCGGCAGCCAGCTCACTTCGGGGCTGGTGATCACGCGCTATGGGCACCAGGACTCGCCGGTGTATCGCGATCCGCGCATCCTGCTGCTCGAAGCCGGCCATCCGCTCCCGGATGAACACAGTCTGGCGGCCGGCAACGCGTTGCGCCTGTTCCTCGCGAGCGCACCAGCGGATGCGCATTTCCTGTTTTTGGTTTCAGGCGGCGCATCCAGTCTGGCCGAAGTGCCGCTGGCGGGAATTTCGCTCGCAAATCTGCGCATGCTTTCCCGCTGGCTGCTGGCCAGCGGTTTGCCGATCGATGCGGTCAACCGCGTGCGTTCCGCGTTTTCCCAGATCAAGGGTGGACGGCTGCTGGCGGATGTCGGCGGACGCCGTACCGATCTGTTGTTGATCTCGGATGTGCCGCGCGATGTGCCGGAGCATATCGGGTCCGGGCTGCTGCTGCCGCCGCTGGCCGGAGCATTGCCGGAATTGCCGGAGCAGTTCGCGAATTTGAATCCGCAATGGCCGCTGCCGCAGGTCGAGGCCGGCAATGTGTCGGTGCACCTGCTGGCAACCAATGGCCAGGCACGCCAGGCGGTGCAGCAGGCGGCTGCCGGGGTGGTGGCATGCACGCGTGTGCACGCGGATTTTCCCGCCGGCGATGCGGCGGTCTGCGGCGAACGCATCGCGGAGTTCATGCTGCGTTCCGAGCCGGGCCTGCACATCTGGGGCGGAGAAACCGTGGTGTGCCTGCCGGAACATCCCGGACGCGGCGGCCGCAACCAGATGCTGGCGCTGGCCGCGGCGTGCAAACTGAAGGGGCGCAGCGACATACACATGCTCGCGGCCGGCACCGACGGTACCGATGGCAACTCCAACGATGCCGGTGCGCTTGTGGATGGCGGTACCCTGGAGCGCGGCGGCGAGGGGGGATTCGACGCAGGCGATTGCCTGGCGCGCGCCGACGCCGGCAATTTTCTGGAAGCCAGCGGGGACCTCGTGTATACCGGCCCGACCGGAACGAACGTGATGGATCTGGTGATCGCTTTCAAATCCGGTGAAGCCGCAGCTCCATGAGTGGCGAGTGCGCAGCGACGCGCTAGCCGCCGGGCAGTTATTGACCTGTCCCACGCCGCGTGCGTGGCTGGATGCGGTATCTCACCACCAGGATCTGCTGCTGCTGGACCATGCCAACTGCGAGAAGAAGGCCGCGGCGACCGCGTTCAGTCTCATGTTCCAGCACGGCGACCGTTACCCGGAATTGCAGGAACCGTTGTCGCGCCTCGCGCGCGAGGAGCTGCGGCATTTCGAACAGGTGACGCGCCTGTTGCGCCGGCGCGGCATCCCGCCACGGCCCTTGAGCGCCGCGCGTTATGCCGCAGGCCTGCGCCGGCATGCGCGCAAACGTGAGCCCGAGCGCCTCGCCGATTTGCTGCTGGTGGGCGCATTTATCGAAGCGCGCTCCTGCGAGCGTTTCGCGGCACTATCCAGCGTATTGGACACCGAGCTTGCGGATTTTTACGCCCGCCTGGCTGGAGCCGAAGCCCGGCATTGTTCGCTGTATCTCGGCTTGGCGCAGCGTTATGGCGGCGCGGCCCTTGCCGGGCGTGTTGCGACATTTGCAGGAGCGGAACAGGAACTGATTGAAACCCCGGATCGTGATTTCCGCTTTCACAGCGGAATCCCGGTTGGCATTGCCTAGCCGGGAGACTCGAACGGGCGCGCGACCACCGGGCTAATTCGAGTTGTTACCGCGCGGGTCGTGCAACTCGAACGCATTTTGGTCCACTGCGAGCACGCTTGACTGTTCGTACCAGTCCCCCAGCACGATGCGGGTCAGATCCTTGCCGTTGGCGACAAAGCGGTGCACGGCGGGGCGATGGGTGTGGCCGTGGATCAGGCGCGTGACCTGCTGCTCCCGCATCACGCGCTCGACCTCCTGTGCGTTCACGTCCATCAGATAGTCGGGTTTGGCGGATGTCTGGATCTGGCTCTGGGCGCGTGCTTGTTGCGCAAACCGGAGGCGTTCCGTGACAGGTTTGGCGAGGAAAGCTCTTTGCCATGCGGGATCACGCACCTGACGGCGGAATTTCTGGTATTCAAGGTCGTCAGTGCACAGCAGGTCGCCGTGCATCAGCAGAGTGGGCGTGCCGTAAAGCTCCATGCGCGTCGGATCCGGGAGCAGAGTACAACCGGTCTTGCGCATGAATCCGGCGCCGATGAGAAAATCCCGGTTGCCGTGCATGAAGTACACCGGCACGCCCGTGGCGGTGAGTGTGCACACAGCCGCGATGACATCGGCGTGATGGGGATCCGGATCGTCGTCGCCAATCCAGGCCTCGAAGAAATCGCCGAGGATGTACAAGGCCTGCGCGCGGCGCGCCTCGGTGCTGAGGAATTGCAGAAACAACTGCGTGATTCGCGGCCGTGTCGCGTCGAGGTGCAGGTCAGAGATGAACAAGGTGGTCACGGTTCCAAATTGGCGGGTTGCGGCAGCATCCACACTTTGAGGATTACCACCGGCGCGCGCGGTGCATCTTTGTCGAAAGGGCCGACTTTGCCGTTGGGCACGGCGGCGATCTTGTCCACGACCGCCATGCCGCGAATCACACGGCCGAACACGGCGTAGCCCCAGCGATCCGGACGCGGATCCAGTTTCCTGTTGTCCACCAGATTGATGTAGAACGCGGCCGTGGCCGTATGCGGAGCGCTGTCGCGCGCCATGGCGATGGTGCCGCGCAGATTGGAGAGACCGTTACCGGATTCGTTGGGTATGGGCGCGGCGGTTTTCTTTTCCTGGTAGGTGGCGGTGTAGTCGCCGCCCTGGATCACGAAACCGGGTACCACGCGGTAAAAGCTGGTGCCGTTGTAGAAGCCGCTGTGCACGTACTGCAGGAAATTCCGCACGGTGAGCGGTGCGCGCTCGCGGTCCAGTTTCACGACGAACGTTCCCAGGCTGGTTTTGATGGCCACATCGGGATACGGATCCGGTGGTGCGGTGGGCCGCACCGGAACCTGGCTGCAGGCGCCAAGCAACAGCAGCACAAGTACGGCGAGCAGGCGCTTTGTCATGAGCGTTCTCCTTGGACGCGGGTCATCATACGGGCACGGTTGGAAATATGACAGCCGCGCGGGGTGGGGAATATCGGCCCTGATAGAATGCGCGCCATGACGCTGCGCACCCGTTTTGCACCCAGTCCGACCGGCCAGCTGCATGTGGGCAACGCGCGCACCGCGCTTTTCAGTGCGCTGCTGGCAGCGCAAGCGGGTGGTGAGTTCATCCTGCGCATTGAGGACACCGACGCCGAGCGCTCGCGCTCAGAGTTCGAAACCGTGCTGCTCGCTGACCTGGCCTGGCTCGGTCTGCATTGGCAGGAAGGTCCGGACGTGGGCGGGCCGCACGCGCCGTATCGCCAGTCGGAACGCAGCCGGATTTACCGCACTTTCACCGACAAATTGGCGGAGCACGGGCGCACATACCCGTGCTTTTGCACACCTGCAGAGCTGGCGCTGGCGCGCAAGACGCAGCTGGCCGCCGGGCAGCCGCCGCGTTATGCGGGAACATGCGCGGGTCTCACGACTGCAGAAATCGAATCACGGCTTGCGCAGGGAATGAAACCGGCACTACGCTTTCGCGTGCCGGAGAAGGGCGCCACCGAATTCGATGACCTGATTCGCGGTGCACAGCGCTTCGCCCACAAGGACATCGGCGATTTCGTGATACGCCGTGCCGACGGCAGTCCGGCGTTTTTTTTCAGCAATGCGGTGGACGATGCCGTCATGGGTATCACGCACGTATTGCGTGGCGAAGATCATCTAGCGAACACACCCAGGCAGCTGTTATTACTTCAGGCTTTGGGTTTGCATACCCCGCACTACGCGCACCTATCCCTGCTGGTTGGAGCCGACGGTAAGCCGTTGTCCAAGCGTGAAGGGGGAGGCACGCTCCGAGAATTACAGGAAATGGGATTTTCTTCGGCTGCCGTGAAGAATTACCTAGCAAGGCTCGGTCATCACTATGAAACTAACCAAGTGATGAATTTTCGAGAGCTTGCAGAAGGATTCGACGTCTTTAAATTGAACAAGTCTCCGGCTCACTATGATTTAGCTCAGTTGCGTCATTGGCAAAAGGTACTGATGTCTGAAATACGGGATGCGGTGTTGTGGCAGGATTTAACTCAGTCAAAAGAAGGCACGCGCATCAAGGCTCTTGTCCCGAATGATAAATGGCGCGAGTTCATCACCTTCCTTAAACAGGATATCAAACATAGCCTGTTTCCTGCGGAAGCAGCGGATTATGCGGGTATGCTTTATTCTGAAAGGCTGTTGTATAACGATGTTGCGGAAAAAATTATTCGTAAGGCTACCGAGAAATATTTTTCAGTCGCGCTGGAGTTATTGCCTGAAAATGCACGTCTGTACAGACAGTACGCAGACTTCCTGAGCAAGGTTACCGGCCTGCGGGGCCGTGATTTGTATATGCCATTGCGCGTAGCACTGACCGGCATCACGCATGGCCCCGAATTGGATTTGATTTGGACAATGCTCGGGCCGGAACGTATCCATCGACGACTCACAGCTGCTGCGGAAATTGCACGGAACTAACGACGCATGCTGAAAATCCACAATTCGCTCACCGGTAAAAAAGAAAACTTCGTCCCCATTCGTCCGGCGGATGTGCGCATGTATGTCTGTGGCCTGACGGTGTACGACTACATGCACCTCGGGCATGCACGCATGCTGGTGGTGTTCGACACCGCGGTGCGCTGGTTGCGGGCCAGCGGTTACCGCCTGACCTACGTGCGTAACATCACCGACATTGACGACAAGATCATCCGGCGTGCGGCCGAGAATCATGAGTCCATCCAGCAACTGACCGAGCGCTTCATCCGCTTCAGCCATGAGGACGAGGCAGCACTGGGTGTGCTGCGTCCGGACCTCGAACCGCGCGCTACGCAATCCATCGACGCCATCGTGCGTATGGTGCAGACCTTGTTGGACAAGGGCTTTGCCTATCAAGGCCCGAACGGCGACATGTACTACGCGGTGAACCGCTTCAAGAACTACGGACAGCTGTCGGGCAAGCGGCCGGAGGACTTACGCGCCGGCGCGCGTGTCGAGGTGGACGAAAGCAAGCGCGATCCACTGGATTTCGTGCTGTGGAAGGCGGCCAAACCGGGTGAACCCGCCTGGCCGTCGCCCTGGGGCGCGGGGCGGCCCGGCTGGCATATCGAATGCTCAGCTATGTCCACCGCCGCGCTGGGGAATCACTTCGACATCCACGGCGGGGGCATGGATTTGCAGTTTCCGCACCACGAGAACGAAATCGCGCAGTCCGAGGCGGCCACCGGCGAGCCGTTCGTGAACCTGTGGATGCACAACGGTTTTGTCAACGTGGACGAAGAGAAGATGTCGAAATCGCTCGGCAACTTCTTCACGGTGCGCGAGGTGCTGAAGAAGTACCGGCCGGAAGTGGTGCGCTATTTCATCCTCAACAGTCACTACCGCAGTCCGCTGAATTATTCCGATGCATCGCTGGATCTGGCGGCGCACGGTTTGGCGCGTTTCTATACCGCTTTACGTGATGTTAGGCCCGGAAACGCACCGCAACACAGCGAGTTCCGCGAGCACTTTGCGGCGGCTATGGACGACGATTTCAACACACCGATCGCCATTAGCGTATTGTTTGAATTGGCCAGAGAAATTAATCGCCAAAAGGAAAATGATTTGAATGTTGCTAGTAATCTAGTGGCGCTGCTTATCCAGTTAGGCAGGGTATTAGGACTGCTCCAGGAGGATCCAGAAAAATATTTTAAATCACTGCATTATTATGGAACTATGAATATAAATGAAGGGAAGGATACCTCGTCAATCCAGGCATTGGTTGGATATAGCAATGAGAAAATAGAGTTTTTGATCAATCAACGGAATGCAGCACGAAACAACATGAATTGGAAAGAGGCAGATCGCATCCGTGATGAACTAGATAAGAATGGGATCGTGATAGAGGATGGAGCTAAAGGAACAACTTGGAGGCGTAAATAGCTGGACTCATTTCCCATGTTGCTCCGCCGCGGTCAGGGTATTATTGAGCAGCATAGTAACGGTCATGGGGCCGACACCGCCGGGTACAGGTGTAATCATCGCGGCGCGTTTGCGGGCACTCTCGAATTCCACATCGCCCACCAGCTTACCGTTGGCTAAGCGGTTCATGCCTACGTCAACTACGGTTGCGCCTGTTTTGATCCAGGCGCCCGGAATCAACTTGGGTTTGCCTACTGCGACCACCAGGATATCGGCCTCCCGCACCAGCCCTGCGAGAGCGGCCTCGGGCGTGAAACGGTGGCAGATGCTGACCGTGGCGCCGGCGAGCAGAAGTTCGAGCGCCATGGGCCGGCCGACAATGTTGGATGCACCCACCACTACCGCGTGGCGGCCGGTAAAAGTCTCCCCGTATTTCTCCAGCAGCTTGATGATGCCGTAAGGAGTGCAGGGGCGCAGCAACGGTACACGCTGCGCCAGGCGGCCGACATTGTAGGGGTGGAATCCATCCACATCCTTGTCCGGACGGATGCGTTCGATAATGGTCTCTGTGCCGATATGGGCCGGCAGCGGCAATTGCACCAGAATGCCATCAATGGCCGGATCGGCGTTGAGTTTGTCCACCAGTTCGAGCAGCGCTGCTTGTGAGGTGTCGACTGGCAGATCGAAGGCACTGGAAATGAATCCCGCTTCCTTGCAGGCCAGCCGCTTGTTACGCACATAGATTTTAGAAGCCGGGTCGCTGCCCACCAATATCACGGCCAAGCCAGGCGCGCGGTGGTTTTCCCGAAGGCGCGCCGCGACTTTCAGGCGGATGCCATCGCGGATTTCAGCTGCCAGAGCTTTGCCGTCAATAACCCGGGCCGGCATGTGAAGTTCCTGCGAATCAGCGGCCTGCATTGTCGCATGCACCTGTAGTCGCTCCAACCGCGTGCCTCAAAATTGACTGAATTATGGGCGATCCGTATCATTCCCGCCCGCGGCGGGGCATAGCGCAGTCTGGTAGCGCACCTGCTTTGAGGGCGAGTCCCGAACGGGACGAGCGCCGGGTACATGGATGTACACGGCTGGGTTGCTAGGCGAGGCACGAGCCGAGCCAGCAACAGCCTGCTCCCACAAAGCAGGTGACTTGTTGATAAGGTTACGCGGCGGGGCATAGCGCAGTCTGGTAGCGCACCTGCTTTGGGAGCAGGGGGTCGTGGGTTCGAATCCCTCTGCCCCGACCATTTTGCTGCATTGAAATTGCGCCTGTAGGTGCAGCGCGTGTTTTCATCGGACAGCCGGTGGCTGTCAGGTTCCGCCGAACGCAAGGCAGGGATGCCGAGCCGGGTGCGCGTCAGGGATGGCGCAGTGAGTACAATCTGAATTTGCGCCTGTAGCTCAGTTGGATAGAGCACCGACCTTCTAAGTCGGCGGTCGCAGGTTCGACTCCTGCCAGGCGCGCCAAGACGGCGAAGCTGGCAATGAGTTTATGGTGGACGTAGCTCAGTTGGTAGAGCCCCGGATTGTGGATCCGGCTGTCGTGGGTTCGAGCCCCATCGTCCACCCCATTTAATTGTTCGGGCAGTCGCTATACCGTTGATTCAGTATATAAACCATCAAGAATCCTCTGGTGGGCCGTTAGCTCAGTTGGGTGAGGCCGGTGTATTGAATCGAAATACCGGTGGCATTTCGATCCGGACGAACGCGAGGCACGATGCCGAGCCGGGTGCGCGCCATGGATGGTTCTGTGAGTGAGATCAGAATTTGGGCCGTTAGCTCAGTTGGTAGAGCTGCTGACTCTTAATCAGTAGGTCGCAGGTTCGAGTCCTGCACGGCCCACCAAATTACTCGTCCAAGTCTGATAGCAAATAAGATCTATTTCTCTTTGATGCGCCGGACTCGAACCTGCGGTTCGCTTTTGCGCTTCGCATCCTGCTTCGCTCGAAAGCCAGCCAACCCATCCCTGGGTTGGCGCTCGCAGCTGACGCTGCTAGCCCATTGGCATTCCGGTGAGCGCACCGGCCACGCCCTGCACGGCCCACCAAAGAATCCTTGTTTCGGATACGAACCATCCCTGACGCGGCGCATGAACGCCAAGGCTGGCCAAGCAGAAAGCCGGTAACGCGATTCAACCGGATGGGAACTCACGCAGGAGACGTGCATCCAGTTCGCGCACACGCGTCTCAAGTTCGTGTATGCGTTCGAGCAGGGTTAATGCCACAGCGAGTCCCGGGCCGTCCAGGTCCAGATCCCGGTACAAGCGTCCAGCGGCCCTTGCCAGCGGCAGACAATCGGCGCCGAAGGACCATGCAGGCGCTTGCGGGTCGAGCGGAGCCAGCACGCCGATGTCCACCAGATAGCGCAAATCAGCTTCCGTCAGTCCGGATGTCCGCACAAATTCATGCAGCGGCAAATCCGGCCGCGCATTCAGCCACTGCACTTCAGTGAGTTCGACTCGCATGGCCCACCTCCTGTTGATAGTGTGCGCGCGGGTTGAATTCGGAGCTGGCGCCGAGTTGCTTGAACAGTTCCTGCTGACGCTGGTTCAGCGCGGCGGGCATCACGATTTGCACGATGGCGAACAAGTCGCCCGCACCGCCTTGTGGCCGTGGCAATCCGCGGCCCGGCAGGCGCAGTTGCCGGCCGGATGAGGCTCCCGGCTGGATTTTGAGCCGTACCGGCCCGCCGGGCGTCGGCAGCTCGACACTGGTGCCCAGCGCCGCTTCCCAGGGAGCCAGTGGCAGATCCAGATAGACGTCATGGCCAGCCACGCGAAACAGGTGATGCGGCCGCAGACTGATGTTGAGATACAGGTCACCGTCATTGCCGCCGTTCAGTCCCTTGCCGCCTTTGCCCGGCACACGCAAGCGTTGACCGTCGCTTGCTCCCTTGGGGATGCGCGCCTTAAACGTGTGGGGCGTGCGGTGTGGGACACCCTGCGCGTCATACTCGGGCAGACTCAAATCCAGATTCACCTGGGTGCCGTGATAGGCATCGGCAAGGCTGATGGGCACAGACACCTCGTAATCCTGGCCATCGACGGGTATGTTTGTGGAGGCCTGTCCGGCGCGGAACCGGCCGCCCTGCAGACCGGCAAACAGGTCCGCCAGATCCATGTCCTCAAATGCAGACGGTGCGTCGCGGTAGCGTTCCTGCCAGTCCGGCGGCGGGCGGAACTGCTCGCCCGAGCGTGGTTGCCCCAGCTGATCAAAGGCCGCACGCTTCTCAGTATCCTTCAGAGTCTGATAGGCTTCGGCAATATCCTTGAACTTCTCGGCGGCATCCGCCTCCTTGGAAACATCCGGGTGATATTTGCGCGCCAGTCTGCGGTACGCACGTTTGATTTCCTCGGCACTGGCGGCACGTGGAACGCCCAGAATCTCGTAGTAATCCTTGTAGCGCATGGTGACGTGGGAAGTGTGTAAATCCGGCCGATGGCCGCACCAGTGTAAACGATGCCTGTCGCGGAGCGCGGCCGGCCCGGTTGCATAATCAAGCCGCGTGCAGGGCGGCGGGCGGCAAATTTGTATAATGGCGCCGTGCGACGGCTCGCCCACTGACCCAAGCCGCCCTTACGCACACAAGCCTTTGATATACTTGAGAAAGTATCGGCGATTGTGCGGCGGGACGAGGCGAAAGTGGCGGAACTGGTAGACGCGCTGGATTTAGGTTCCAGTGGGGTAACCCGTGAGAGTTCGAGTCTCTCCTTTCGCACCACAACATGTCGCGCCACGAGTGCCGGTGAGTTGCGCCGCGCTAACCACTGAGAGGAATGCGAGCAATGCAAGTGTCAATCGAGACCACGGCAGGACTGGAACGGCGCATGAAAGTGCGGGTGCCGGCCGAGCGCGTGGAACACGAAATCGAGCAGCGGCTCAGGAACCTGGGCAAGAACGCCAAGCTCAACGGCTTTCGCCCCGGCAAGATCCCATTTGAGGTGGTGAAAAAGCGCTTTGGCAGCGAAGTGCGGCAGGAGGTGCTGACGAACCTGCTGCACGACACCTGCAGCGAAGCGCTGGCGCAGGAAAAGGTCAATCCCGCGGGCGGTCCGCGCATCGACTCGGTGAACAATGAGCCGGGCAAGGACCTGGAATACATCGCGACTTTCGAAGTCTATCCGGAAGTCCAATTGCAGGGTCTTGAAGGCATCGCGGTGGAAAAGCCGGTGGCTGAAATTACCGCAACCGATGTAGACGCCATGCTGGATAATCTGCGTCACCAGCGCGCACGCTGGGAGAGCGTGACGCGCGGAGCGCACCAAGGCGATCGGGTGCAACTGGATTTCGAGGGCCGCGTGGATGGCGAGACCTTTCCCGGCGGCAAGGCCGAAAAAACTCTGGTGGTGCTGGGCGAGGGCCGTCTGCTCGAGGATTTCGCGACGGGCATCGAGGGAATGCGTGCCGGTGAACAGCGTGATATCGAAGTGCGCTTTCCCGACGATTACCAGGCGAAGGAAGTCGCGGGCAAGGTCGCGCGCTTCCATGTGCAGGTGCACCGCGTCGAAGCGCAGGTACTGCCGGAACTGGACGAGGCCTTCTGCAAGAGCTTCGGCGTGGCCGACGGTGGTCTGGACAAACTGCGCGCGGAAGTGACCGGCAACATGCGGCACGAAATGGCGGACACGGTACGCAGTCGCATGAAGGAACAGGTGTTGAATGCATTACTGGCGGCCAATCCGGTAACGCTGCCGAAGGCGCTGCTCGATGAGGAAGTCGAGAATTTGCGCCAGGACGCGCTCGCGCGCATGGGCATCAAGGGCACCAAGAAAGCCGTGGATCTGCCCAGCGAACTGTTCCGGGAACAAGCCACGCGCCGCGTGACACTGGGCCTGATCATCGGCGAAATCATCATGCGCCAGCAGCTGCGCGTGGATTCCAAGCGCGCCGAACAGCGGCTGGAGCGCATGGCCGAGGACTACAGCAATCCGGGTGAAGCCCTGCGCAGCCTGCGGGCGAACAAGGGGGTGATGCACCAGATCGAGGGTCTGGCGCTCGAGGACCAGGTTGTGGACTGGCTGCTGGAAAGGGCGGTGGTGTCCGACAAATCCACGAGTTTCAGTGAATTGATGCACTTCCACGATCATGAACATGATCATGAGCACGAACACGGGCACGCCTAGCGTGACCTGCGAGGCAGCACATATATGAAGGCACACGGCGAACCCCAAGGGCTGAACCTGGTACCCATCGTGGTGGAGCAGACCGCGCGCGGTGAACGCTCTTACGACATTTACTCGCGTCTGCTCAAAGAGCGTCTGATTTTCATTGTCGGCGCGATTGACGATTACGTGGCCAATCTGGTCGTGGCGCAACTGCTGTTCCTCGAATCGGAGAACCCCGACAAGGACATCAGCGTGTACATCAATTCCCCGGGCGGCTCGGTCACCGCAGGCCTGTCCATTTACGACACTATGCAGTTCGTGAAGCCGGATGTGTCCACGATCTGCGTCGGCCAGGCGGCCAGCATGGGGGCATTGCTGCTGACTGGAGGTGCCAAGGGTAAGCGCTATTGCCTGCCGCACTCGCGCATGATGATTCACCAGCCGCACGGTGGCGCGCAGGGGCAGGCGGCCGATATCGACATTCAGGCACGCGAGATCCTGCATCTGCGGGAGCGGGTCAACCAGATTCTGGCCAGGCATAGCGGTCAAAGTATTGAGCAAATTCAACAAGATACGGATCGTGACCGCTTCATGGGCGCGGAAGATGCGGTCAAGTACGGCCTGATCGACGCGGTGCTCGATAAGCGCCAGATCAAGGCTTAGGCAGGGCGGCGACCGCGGGAGATTCGACGCAGGCGGCAGGGCTATTGAAGCGCGCGGCGGAAATCTCCATAGTGTGGATAGGGGCCTGCGGCCCCGGTAATTCCAGAGGTAAACAGCAACATGGCGGACGAAACGCGCGGCAAGAGTGAGGACGGCAGCAAGCTGCTGTACTGCTCGTTCTGCGGCAAGAGCCAGCACGAGGTACGCAAGCTGATTGCCGGGCCGTCGGTGTATGTGTGCGACGAATGTGTGGAACTCTGCAATGACATCATCCGCGAGGAGATGCAGGAGCAGACGCAAACGGCGCGCAACAAGCTGCCGCGTCCGCAGGAAATCAAGGCGGTTCTGGATCAGTACGTCATCGGCCAGGAGCGCGCCAAGAAAATCCTTTCGGTCGCCGTATACAATCACTACAAGCGCCTGGACGTGCGCACCAACCACAACAAGGACGATGTGGAACTCGCCAAGAGCAATATCCTGATGATCGGTCCGACCGGCTCCGGCAAGACGCTGCTGGCTGAGACTCTGGCGCGACTGTTGAACGTGCCATTTACCATCGCCGATGCCACCACGCTTACCGAGGCCGGTTATGTCGGCGAGGATGTCGAGAACATCATCCAGAAGCTCCTGCAGAAATGCGATTACGACGTGGAGAAGGCCCAGACCGGCATCGTCTATATTGATGAAATCGACAAGATTTCGCGCAAATCGGACAACCCCTCGATCACGCGCGACGTGTCCGGTGAAGGCGTGCAGCAAGCGCTTCTCAAACTCATCGAGGGCACCGTGGCCTCGGTCCCGCCGCAGGGCGGGCGCAAACACCCGCAGCAGGAGTTCCTGCAGGTGGATACCACCAACATCCTGTTCCTGTGCGGCGGGGCATTTGCGGGTCTGGAGAAAATCATCCGCAACCGCACCGAAAAGAGCGGCATCGGTTTCATGGCCGAGATCCGCGGCAAGAACGACATCAAGAACGTCGGCGAGGTGCTGCACGAGGTCGAACCCGAAGACCTGATCCGCTTCGGCCTGATCCCGGAGTTTGTCGGGCGTCTGCCGGTGGTGGCCACGCTGGACGAACTCGACGAAGCCGCGTTGATGCGCATCCTCACCGAGCCGAAGAACGCCATTACCAAGCAATATCAGAAGCTCTTCGACATGGAAGGCTGCGAACTCGAGATCCGCGAGGACGCGTTGCGCTCAACCGCCAAACGCGCCATGCAGCGCAAAACCGGCGCGCGCGGCCTGCGCACCATCCTCGAACACGTGCTCCTGGACATCATGTATGAACTACCGTCCATGTCGCATGTCTCCAAAGTGGTGATTGACGAAGCGGTCATCAGCGGGGAGAACAAGCCCTACATCGTGTATGAGCGCGAGAAGAAGCAGCTGGCGGCCGCCGACCGGCGCTAGTCACTTGAATGTCGTTGCGCCGCCCATATCCATTGCGGTGGCGTCCCTGGCTTCCCCTGATGTCGCCTCCCCGGAGTCCATGAAGGTTCAACCGTGAGCACCGAAACCCGACAGAACGACCTGCTCGAAGGCCAGCCGATGCTGGTGCCGGTACTGCCGCTGCGCGACGTGGTGGTGTACCCGCACATGGTGATTCCGCTGTTCGTGGGCCGCGAGAAGTCCATCAAGGCCCTGGACCACAGCATGCAGGCCGGCAAACAGATTTTGCTGATCGCACAGAAGAGCCCGGAAGTGGACGACCCCAAGGAAACCGACCTGTATCGGGTGGGGACGCTGGCCACGATGCTGCAGATGGTCAAGCTTCCGGACGGCACCGTGAAGGTGCTGGTCGAGGGCGGGGACCGTGCGCGCATCCAGCAGATCAATGACGGTGAGTATTTTTCCGCCATGGGCACGGTCATGCGCGTCCAGGGCCAGTACGATGAACGCGAGATGGACGTGCTGATGCGCTCGGCGCTTTCACTGTTTGATCAGTACGTCAAGCTCAACAAGAAGATTCCACCCGAGCTACTGACCTCGCTGGCCGGCATAGAACAGCCCGGTCGGCTGGCGGATACCATTGCCGCCCACATGCAGCTCAAACTGGACGAGAAGCAGAAGATTCTGGAGCTCGAGGACGTGCGCGCGCGGCTGGAACACGTGATGGCGCTGATCGAGGGCGAGATCGACATCCTGCAGATCGAAAAGCGCATCCGCGGGCGCGTCAAACAGCAAATGGAGAAGAGCCAGCGCGAGTATTACCTCAACGAGCAGATGAAGGCCATCCAGAAGGAGCTGGGCGACCTGGAGGACGCGCCCAATGAAATGGAAGAGCTGGAAAAGCGCATCCGCAAGGCCGGCATGCCCAAGGAAGCCCGGGACAAGGCGCTGGCGGAATTCAACAAACTCAAGCTCATGTCACCGATGTCGGCGGAAGCCACGGTGGTGCGCAACTATGTGGACTGGCTGGTCAACGTGCCGTGGAAGAAGCGTACGCGCGTGGGTCATGACTTGGGAGCCGCCGAGAAGATCCTCGAGGCCGACCATTACGGGCTCGACAAGGTCAAGGAGCGCATCCTCGAATACCTCGCAGTCCAGCAGCGTGTCAACAAGCTCAAAGGCCCGATCCTGTGCCTGGTGGGTCCGCCGGGCGTGGGCAAGACCTCACTGGGCCAGAGCATTGCGCGCGCCACCAACCGCAAGTTCGTGCGCATGTCGCTCGGTGGCGTGCGTGATGAGGCCGAGATCCGCGGCCACCGGCGCACCTACATCGGTTCGATGCCCGGCAAGATCCTGCAGAACATGGCCAAGGTGGGCGTGCGCAATCCGCTGTTCCTGCTGGATGAAGTGGACAAGATGTCCATGGATTTCCGCGGCGATCCTTCCTCGGCGCTGCTCGAGGTACTCGATCCCGAGCAGAACCACACATTCAACGACCATTACCTGGAAGTGGATTTTGACCTCTCGGAGGTGTTGTTCGTGGCCACGGCCAACACCATGAACATCCCCGCGCCGTTGCTGGACCGCATGGAAGTTATCCGCCTGCCGGGATACACCGAGGACGAGAAGATCAACATCGCCATGAAGTATCTGACACCCAAGCAGATGCGCAACAACGGCCTCAAACCCGACGAACTGGTGATCGGTGAAAGTGCGGTCACCGACATCATTCGCTACTACACGCGTGAAGCCGGAGTGCGCAATCTGGAACGCGAAATTTCCAAAATCTGCCGCAAGATAGTCAAGGGCTTGCTGCTCAAGCCGCGCGACAAGCAGGTGCACATCCTGCCGCGCAATCTGGATGATTACCTCGGCGTGCGGCGCTTCCGCTACGGGCGTGCCGAAGACCACGACCAGGTGGGACAGGTCACCGGACTGGCCTGGACCGAAGTAGGTGGCGAATTGCTCACCATCGAGGCCACGGTGGTGCCGGGCAAAGGCAAGCTTATCCACACCGGCCAACTGGGCGGCGTGATGCAGGAATCCATCCAGGCGGCGCTTACCGTGGTGCGCAGCCGGGCCGCATTGCTCGGTATCGAGCCGGACTTTCACCAGAAATATGACGTGCATATCCACGTTCCGGAGGGCGCCACGCCCAAGGACGGACCCAGCGCCGGTGTCGGCATGTGCACGGCTCTGGTGTCGGCGCTTACGAAAATTCCGGTACGTGCAGACGTCGCCATGACCGGTGAAATTACCCTGCGTGGCGAGGTGCTGCCGATCGGGGGACTGAAGGAAAAACTGCTTGCGGCACATCGAGGTGGTGTGGGTATCGTGCTGATTCCGCAGGAAAATGCCAAGGACCTTGTGGAAATTCCCAAGAACATAAAGGGCGCGCTCGATATCCGTCCCATGCGCTGGATAGACGACATTCTTAAAGCGGCACTCGAACATTCACCGGAACCGAAACCGGTTCCAGCAGGGGCCGAAGCGCTGCCACCGACCGGTGCCGTTACGCCCCAGGCCGAGCCCGAAAGTGTACGCCCGCATTGAATCTGCTGATTCCGCAAGTTGACAAGCGTTTGCGGCCACCTGTATAAACTTGCGCATTGAGCAGGCAGCGAAGCACGGTTTTTATGCACGTCGGTGCGTGCGGTGATCGGAAGCCGCATGATGTTCAGGCCCCACGCAGGGAATCATCCATCATCCACAGGCAACCAGGGGATACCAATCCATGAACAAGGCTGAATTGATCAACGCAGTCGCCGAATCCACCAAACTGTCGCACGCAGACGCAGATCGCGCGGTGCAATCGGTGCTGCATTCCATTAGCGGCGCTTTACGCAACGGCGATCAGGTCGTGTTGGTGGGCTTCGGCACCTTCACGGTCAAGCATCGTGCAGCACGCACCGGACGCAATCCGCAAACCGGGCAGACGATCCAGATTGCCGCGAGCAAAGTACCGGGATTCAAGGCTGGCAAAGCCCTGAAGGATGCCGTAAACTGAATCACTCTTCGGGGTGCTTAGCTCAGCTGGGAGAGCATCGCCTTTACACGGCGAGGGTCGGGGGTTCGAACCCCTCAGCACCCACCAGGCGCTGCGGAGTGCTGCTGCGGAGTGGTAGTTCAGCTGGTTAGAATACCGGCCTGTCACGCCGGGGGTCGCGGGTTCGAATCCCGTCCACTCCGCCATACCCA
>DATEHU010000010.1 GCA_035279405.1 Gammaproteobacteria bacterium | reverse complement strand
GAGGCGTGAGGCGTGAGGCGTGAGGCGTGAGGCGTGAGGCGTGAGGCGTGAGGCGTGAGGCGTGAGGCGTGAGGCGTGAGGCGTGAGGCGTGAGGCGTGAGGCGTACAAAAGTGTTGACGTTGATTCATTTTCTGTCAATCTTCTTATCTTGACAGCTCACTCCTGACTCCTCACCCCTCACATTCTTTAAGCCATGCACATTCCCCGCATCTACACGCCCCAGCCGCTTGCGCCGCAGCAATCGCTGCTGCTGGAGCCGGGCGCTTCCAAACACGTGCTCACGGTGCTGCGGCTCAAGACTGGTGCGCCGTTAATCCTGTTCAATGGTTCCGGGCGCGAATTTGAGGCACGTCTCGACAGCGCGGAAAATCACCGTGCGCGCATATCCATTGCAGTCGAACACGCAGCACGCAGCGAGTCCCCGTTGCACATTACGCTTGCGCAGGGCATTTCCCGCGCCGAGCGCATGGATTACACGCTGCAAAAAGCCGTGGAACTGGGAGTCGCGGAAATCATCCCGGTGCTGACCGAACGCAGCGTAGTGCGGCTGGACGCAAAACAGGCGGCGCGTAAACAGCAGCACTGGCAGCAACTGGTCATCGCCGCCTGCGGACAGTCCGGCCGTGTGAGCGTGCCGCCAGTCGCTGCCTCACGGACACTCAACGAATTCCTCGCGACACCACCGCGGGGCGGATTGAGTTTGTTGTTGCATCCCGCGGCCGATGTGACGCTGCACGCGCTGGCCGCGCCGGCGCAAAATCAGGTGCGCTTGCTGGTCGGACCGGAAGGTGGGCTGAGCGAGACGGAAAGCGCCGCGGCGCAGCGCGCTGGATTTACCGCGGTGCAGCTCGGGCCACGCGTATTGCGTACCGAGACCGCCGCTCTGGTGGCCCTGAGTCTGCTGCAGGCCCGTTGGGGGGATCTGGCTTAGGAATTCAAATCGCGCGCATCGCCGGCGCTGCGCGCGCGCCGCTGTGGAATGGCGGCCAGCACCTTGTCTTCGATGGCTTCCAGATCCGGGATCACCGGCCGTTCGTTGGCCATGCGCACGCGGCACAGCACCGGGATGTCATCGCTGTAACTGTCCTCGTCATCCGTGCCCAGCACCGAGGCGTTGACGCGCACCAGATAGGGATAGCCCTGGGTCATGAGCGCCAATACCGGCGGGTCCATCTTTGTGCCGATGCTGTACAGCACCACGATGCGCGTGCGATTGGCACGCTCGGGGATCTTGCGCCCACACAGGCCCTCGAAGGAAACCAGCGGGATTTCCTGGCCCTGCCAGGTCGTCAGCCCCAGCAGCCAGTCGGGCGAGCCGCGCACCGGCAGCGGGCGCGCGTAACCCATGACTTCGGCCACCGACAGGCGCGGCAGGATGAGTTTCTCGCCGGCCAGCGGGATCAGCAGGCTGTAGAGTTCCTCAAGCGCTTGTGGCATGGGCACTCACTCCCTGCGGCCGTGTTGCGGGCGCAAGCGCCCCACCAGTGCCTGGATGGTCTCCAGCAACTCGTTTTCCTTGAAGGGCTTGCCCAGGTATTTGTTGACGCCGATCTCGAGCGCGCGGTTGCGGTGTTTCTCGCCGGTGCGCGAAGTGATCATGATGATCGGCACATCCTTGAAGCGCTCATCATTTCGCATGTGCTGCGCGAGTTCATAGCCGTCCATGCGCGGCATTTCGATGTCCAGCAGCATGACGTCGGGGTGGTTCTCCTGCAACAGCGCGAGCGCATCCACGCCGTCCTTGGCGGTCAACACGCGCATGTCGAAACGTTCCAGGAGGCGCTGGGTCACACGCCGCACGGTGATGGAGTCGTCCACCACCATGGCAAAGATGCGGGTGTCTGCTTTCGGCGGTTCGCGCTCCTGCAGTTCCGCGGCCTGCGTGAGGCGGCGGCTCAAGGCCGTGACGTCGAGGATCAGCACGATACTGCCGTCGCCGAGAATACTGGCGCCGGACAGGCCGCGGATGCTGCTCACCTGCGGACCCACTGATTTCACCACCACCTCGCGGCTGCCCTGCATGCCTTCGGTAATCAAGGCCAGGTTGGCGTTGCCGGTACGCACCAGCAGCAGCGGCACGGTGGTCAATTCGTCGGGGAACTGCGGCGCGCCGATGCCGAGCAACACGGACAAATGCTGCAGCTGGTAATGCCGGCCGCCGTAGGTGTAAACCGGTGCCTCGTTTGCCAGCAGACGCTCGAGTTCGGGACGCGGAATGCGCGCAATGCCCTCGATGCTCGGCAAGGGAATGGCGTAGGGCTGTTCCGCCATGGTCACCAGCAGCGCCTGGGTGATGGACAGGGTGAACGGCAGACGGATGGTGAACCTGGCGCCTTTCCCGGGCGTGGAATCAATGCGCAGGGCGCCGCCCAGTTGCTGGATTTCGTTGGCCACCACGTCCATGCCCACGCCGCGCCCGGCGGTTTGCGTGACCTTGGCGGCCGTGGAGAATCCCGGCTCCAGAATGTAGTTCATGATGTCGCGTTCGCTGGGCTTGGCGCCGCGCGCCACCATGCCCAGTTCTTCCGCCTTGGCGCGGATGGCGCGCAAATCCAGCCCGGCGCCGTCGTCGTAGACCTCGATCACCACTTCCGAGCCTTCGCGGCTGAGGGCGATGGTGACGGTACCGGCCGCGGGCTTGTGGTGTTGCCGGCGCAGCTCGGGCTTTTCGATGCCGTGCACCACGGAGTTGCGCAACATGTGTTCGAGCGGTGCCAGTATGCGCTCCAGCACCTGGCGGTCCATTTCGCCTTCGGCACCCTGGAAGCGGATCTCGGCCTGCTTGCCGGATTCGTCGGCGGTCTGGCGCACGACGCGGCGCAGGCGCTGCGCGTGCCGCGAGAACGGCACCATGCGCGTACGCATCAGTCCGTCCTGCAGTTCCGTGGTCACCCGCGATTGCTGCAACAACAGGGTTTCCGCTTCACGCGCCTGGTTGCGCAGCAGGCCCTGCAGACTCACCAAGTCGCCGGTGGACTCGCCCAGAGCGCGCGACAACTGCTGCAGCAGCGAATAGCGATCCAGTTCCAGCGGATCGAATTCGGGGTGATCGCGGTCGCCGCCTTCCTGCTGGAACTGATAAAGGATCTGCGCCTCGGTCTCGATTTCCAGCTTGCGCAACTGGTCGCGCAGACGCACCACGGTCTGCTCGAGCTCCGCGAGGTTGAAGTTGATGGAGTGCACCTGTTGCTCCAGGCGCGAACGGTAAATGCCGACCTCGCCGGAGTAATTGAGCGCGTTTTCCAGCAGATCGGCACGCACCCGCACCAGTTCATGCTGGATGCGCGAGCCACCGCGCCGGTCGCTGTCGCCGCCCAGCGCCGCTTCGGCGGCGGACACGTCTTCGGGCTCGGCAGCAGGTGTGGGCACGGGTTCACGCTGCGTGGCCGCCTTGCGCGGCTCCGGTTCCGCGTCCGCGTGATCGCCGTGCACCTGACGCAATTCCGCCACCAGATCGCCGGCATCCAGCATCGGCTTGTTGGCGTAGCTCTGCTCGAGCATGCGATGCAGGCGATCCACCGCGCGATTCAGCAAGGCCATGTATTCGGTGGACACGGGGATGCGCCCGTCCACCACGCCGGTGAGCACGGTCTCGAGTTCATGGCTCAGGTCGCCCATGGGCGCGAGGCCGGCCATGCGCGCACCACCCTTGATGGTGTGCAGATTGCGTTGCAACTGCATCACCAGTTCCGGATCGCCGGGCTTTTGCGTCCACTGGTGCAACGTGCCGTCAGTGGCTTCCAGCAGTTCGCTGGCTTCCTCGAAAAAGATCGCGGCCAGATCGGGATCGTAATCCTTGAGTTCGGAAAGCTGCACGTAACGTGGTTTTTCGACATGCATGGCCCGTTCACGCTTGCGCGGAGCTGCGCGTGCGCCCGCAGGTGCCGGCGGCTGCAGGGCCGCGACGACGCGCTTCAGCAGCGCCGCGTCCGCGGCGGGAACTTTGCTTCCGGCATTGAAGGTCGCCAGCATCCGGTGAGCCGCTTCCAGCACCTCGTCCAGAACCTTGAGGCCGCTCTCGGGCACGGCGCTATCGTGCGCACTCATGTCCATGAGGTAATGCTGCACCGGCTCGATCATCGTCGCGAGGCCGGTAACTCCGGCCATCGAGGCGCTACCGTGCAGCGTGTGCATGCCGCGGACCACGTCTTCGTCTGGCACGCGCTGTTCGGCATCGGCTTGGGCACGCTCCAGGAAAGCCGCGAACACCGCCAGATGTCCTTCCGACTCGCGTGCAAAAATGGATTGCAGTCGCGCATCGGCGGGCGTGGCGGCCGGCGGTTCCACTACGGCACTCGCTGCGGGACGCCGCGGGTGTGCCGGCGCCGCGGATTTGGCCGGCGCAGCTCCCGCGGGCGGCGCGACCGGAGGCAACTCCGGGCGCTCGCCGCGGCTGAATGCCGTGGCGGTATCCATGAGCGGAGCGATGTCGCTGCGCGGCGCGCTGCCGAATTCGAGCTGCGCCACGAGTTCCGGCAATGCCGCGATCCCGCGCTCCAGAAGACGGTACATGTCGTCCGATGGCTCGATGGTCTGTTCAATCACGCGATTCAGCATGTTCTCGAAGGACCACGCGAACTCGCCGATGAGGCGGGCGCCCACCATGCGACCGCTGCCTTTGAGCGTGTGGAACGAGCGCCGCACCGTGGTCAGTGCTTCACGGTCCGCGGGATTGGAACGCCAGCGCGGGAAATTGTCGCGCAGCGTCTGCATTTCCTCCTGGGCTTCCTCCAGAAAGATTTGCAGGATTTCCGGATCCACTTCGCCCAGCGGTACCACCGCGGGACCGGCGGCGGATGGCTGCGCGGACCTGGACCCCGGCGCTTGCGCTTCCAGCTCCGGTGCCAAGGCCGGTGCTTCGGCAGGCGGAATCACCACGCTCTCGATGGCGACGGTGCGCACCGGCTCGATGACGATGCTGTCAGCCTCCATCACCGAGGATTCCACGGACGTGGATTCCGCCTGCACCGCGCCGGCGGGCGGCGGGATATCGTCCTCATACATGCGCCCTACGGGGAACCCGAGGGCGGTCACACAGGCTTCGGCATTGTCCAGCATGGCTACCAAATTGCCGCGCCCCAACTGAATGGCTTCCAGATAAAACTCCACGCTCACGATGGCGTCCGCCATACAGTCGAGCTCGTTCTGTCCGGGGGCGGCAGATTGGGCGAGCAGGCGACGGCCGATATATTGGCGCACGCTCTCGAGCACCACGGCCATGCGCTCGAGTTGCAGGAATCTCAGGCTCGCCTGGATTTCGCGGATGCGCGCCGGCAATGGCTGCAGGCTTTTGGACTTGGCCGGATCATTCACGTATTCAACAATGGCTTCCTTGATGCGCGCCAGGTTGATGATGGATTCGCGGATGACGGCATTTTGCACATCCTGCAACTCGGAGCGCTCGGAGCGGGATTCGTCTGCGGCCTTGCCCGAGGGTGCGGGCGCAACCAGGCCCAGCATGGCCGCTTCCAGCCGGCCCTCGACACTCACAATGCCGCTCGCGATTTCCATGAGCGTGGCTTCGTCAGCAACGCGCTGGCCGCCCAGCACTTTTTTGAGATTGACACGCTCCAATTCGAGGGATTCGCGCAGCCGCCCCAGCCCGAGCACACCCAGCGTATCCGCGACCTTCTTCATCAGCGGATCCAGGGGGCCGAGTTCTGCCACGCCGGATTTGCCCATGCGCACGAAGATGTCGAGGGTGTCCTTGATGCGCGTGATGTCCTCCTTGACGGCGCTGGACACCGTGCGCATCAATTGCAGATTGGGTGCGGCAATCTGTTCGCGCGCGGATTCAACTTCGCCCGCGGCGGGCAGCAGCTCGCCGAGTTTGAAGGATTCCTTGATGGCCCCGATGCGCTGGCCCTTGTTGGTGGCGCGGCCGATGTAATATAGGAGATTGTTGACCAGTTCCTTGGCCGGATCTTCGGTGAGCGGGGCCTCGCCGCGGTCGATGAGGCGTTTGATTTGCCGGTCAACCTGGCCGAGAAGCTGCTTCAGGCTGACATCCGCCTGGATGCCGCCTTCGCGCAGACCCTCGATGACGCCGCCGACAATCCACCACAGCTCGAACACCGCCGGCGTGGTCGCCGCCTGCTCGAGCTTTTCCGCCGCCTCCGCCATGGCGGTGAGGTGCTGCTCGGCCTTATCGCCCTTGTACCAGCCGAGCAATGCCATCTGGAACTTGGGGCGCAGCTTGACGGCCAGGCTGCGAATGTCCACGCTGCGCGCCACCGCGGAGTGCCCGACCACGCTCGCGGAACGTCCCGCGAGGTTGTAGGCAAACAGCGCGCTCTCCGACAACAGCGGCTGGCCGCGCACCGTACGCAGATCGTTCAGCAGCGACAACAGCGCGAGCGGCATGTCGCGCCGTCCGCCGATCACCCGCTCCAGGTAATCGGGCAACTGCAGCATGGCGCGCACCAGCACCTCGAAGGCCGCATCGCTGCGCTGCACCTCGCCGGACTTGATGCCGCGCACCACGGATTCCATTTCCTCGGCCAACATGGCCGCGCCGTACACCTCGACGATGCGCAAGGTGCCCTGCACCTGATGCAGCAGATCCAGGCATTGATCCAGCGCCTCGGCATTGCCGGGCCGCTCGACATGCGCTTCGAGCGCCTGGCGGGCGCGCGCCAGCGTGTGATCAAGCTCGTTCTTGATCCACAACAGCGAGTCGGAGGCAGGCTGGCTCATGGATGAGGTGCCGCTTCAGCGCGCCTTCACGCGGCGCTGCTCTGCATTTCCTGGGACGGCGCAATAATCGTGGTTTCCTGGCCCACGCTCGTCGGCAGCTTGAAGCCGGCCACGGATTTGCGCATCTCCGTGGCCAGGGCCGCGAGCTTGCCGATGGACTGCGCGGTCGCCAGGGTTCCCTCGGTGGTCTGCGCCGTGATTTCGCGAATCACGTTCATGGTGCGCGTCATCTCGCCGGCGGTCTGGGCCTGCTGGCGCGCGGAATTGGAGATGTTCTGCACCAGCGTGGCGATGTTGTTGGCTACCTTCTCGATTTCGTTGAGCGCGGTGCCGGCGTTTTCGGCCAGTTGCGCCCCGCTCACCACGCCGGCGGTGGATTGCTCCATGGAGATCACCGCTTCGTTGGTATCGGTTTGAATGGTCTTCACCAGCGCTTCGATCTGGCGCGTGGCGTTGGCGGAGCGTTCCGCCAGCCGCTGCACTTCGTCCGCCACCACCGCGAATCCACGACCCGCTTCGCCGGCCATGGACGCCTGAATGGCGGCGTTCAAGGCCAGGATGTTGGTCTGCTCGGCGATGTCGTTGATGAGTTCCACGATGTCGCCGATTTCCTGCGAGGATTCGCCCAGACGCTTGATGCGCTTCGAGGTTTCCTGGATGGTCTCGCGGATGTTGTTCATGCCGTCAATGGTGCGGCGCACCGCTTCGCCGCCCTTGTGGGCGATGTCCACGGACTGTTGCGCCACCTTGGCGGAGCGGTCGGCGTTCACGGACACCTGTTCGATGGTGTGCGCCATCTGGGTGATGGAGGTGGATGCGGTAATAATCTGCTTGCTCTGGTTCTTGGACGCTTCGGCCAGATGCGTGGCGGTGGCCTGCGTGTGGCGCGCAGCGGCATCCACCTGCACCGCGGTGTCGTTGATGGTGCGCACCAGGCCGCGCAGCGCCTCGAGCGCGTAGTTGATGGAGTCGGCGATCGCTCCGGTGATGTCTTCCGACACGGTGGCTTGCACGGTAAGGTCGCCGTCAGCCAGCGAGCCGAGTTCGTCCAGCAGTCGCAGAATGGCCTGTTGGTTGCGCTCGGTTTGTTGCTGCTGCTGGCTGGCCGCGCGGCGCGCGTCGCCGCTGAGCACGTAGCGCCACAGGATAATCAACAGCAGCAGCAGGCCGAAGGCGCCGAGAATGTAGCCCAGGTACGGGTGATACAGGCGCCCGCCAATCTGGTCGCGGTAGCTGGTGGCGATGGCCTGAGTGGTGGTGAGCATCTGGCCGCCGAGATCATGCAGGCTGAGGTTGGCTTGGCGTGCCTCTACCAGTGAACCGATCATCGGGCTGAGGGCGCGCAGGCTGGCACCAAACTTGTCGTATTGGTTCTTGATATCGCGCAGCGGCGCACCCAGGCCTGGATCCGTAACCGCGGTCATGCCGAGCGGCGCGTCGCCCACCAGCGTACCCTGGGTGATGCGGTTGAAATTCTGGATGGCATCCGGCAGCTCCTGCTTCAGGGAGGCCGCGTCCCCGTTGCCGCCGCTCACCAGCAGATTGAGATCGCGCTGGATGAGCTGCCCGTAATACGGTTGCTTGGCCGCGTACACCAGCGTATTGCCCGCGCCGCGCCGCGCCAGATCATTGACCAGGGTATTCCAGGACTGCAGCAGGCCGGGCATGTTTTGATTGACGGCAGCGGCGGCCTGATTCGCTGCCAGAATGGCGTCACGGCCCGCAAGGATCGGCTCCAATGCGGTGCGCGCCTTTTGCCACTGCTGCTGCAGCACATTGACTTCCAACAAGGTATCGCCGCTGGCCGCAGGCAGGCCGCTCTGCACATCCCCCTTCTGCAGGATGTTGATGCCGCTATCAAATTGCTGACGCATGTCCAGCAGGCCCTGAAAGGCGCCATGCTTGCCGGCCAGAGCCTGATCCGCGGTTTGCACCAGCAGCTGCGACTGCACGGCTTGGCGCGTGATCAGCGCCGTGAAGCGGGCGTCCTGGGCGGAATTGCGCCCTACCATCACCATGTTCCAGACCGCCAAGCCGATCAGAATCAGCGCCAGTATCAGCAGCAGATACAAAGCCTTGTAGGAACGTTTCTGTGTCACAGCCATGTTGATCACCCTGCCAAATTCAATTTAAAAACCCGCTTGCGCAGCACCCTGCATCATCAGCGCGCCGCGTCCAGAAACGTCTGGCTTTCCACCAGCGCCTGTACTCCCAGCACTCCCCAAATCTGGTCGCCGGCGTCGTAGGCGCGGCCGATGAACGGCATCATGCCCGGCGAGATGTCCGGCATCGCCGACACCTGTTCAGACGCGACGAAGCGCCGGAATCCACGCACCTCATCCACCAGCAGCCCGGCGGGAATGTCCGGGTGATTCACCATGATGACCCGCGCGTTGCGCCCGATGTTGGTCGGTGTGCCGCCAAAGAAAGCATTCAAATCGGTGATCGGCAACAACTGTCCGCGCACATTCGCCAATCCCAGCAGCCAGGGTTTGGCCCCCGGCAGTTTGGTGATGCCCGAGAACGGCAGCACTTCACGCACCTCGGTGCGTGCCGCCACCAGAAAAATATCTCCCACGCGAAATCCCACACCGACCCATTCTTCCTGACTGCCGCTCTCACGACCGCGGCCCGACGCCACGACACGGCTGCGGCGTTCGAGCTCCTGCAGGAGTTCGAATGGTTGCGCGCGCAGTTCGTCGAGTGCGGTAGTCATGTTCAGGGACGGGTGACTTCACGAATCTTGTCGACCACCTGCTTTTCGGTGACCGGTTTTGGCAGGTACGCGACTGCGCCCTGACGCATGCCCCAGATCTTGTCGGTTTCCTGATCCTTGGTGGTTACCATGACCACGGGTATGCCGGAAGTGTCCGGGTCCTTGGACAACTGACGTGTGGCCTGAAAACCGCTCATGCCGGGCATGACCACGTCCATGATGATGGCATCGGGCTTTTCCTCGCGTGCCTTG
Organism: Gammaproteobacteria bacterium; assembly: GCA_035279405.1. Taxonomy (NCBI): domain Bacteria; kingdom Pseudomonadati; phylum Pseudomonadota; class Gammaproteobacteria; species Gammaproteobacteria bacterium. Next base: position 14,185 of record DATEHU010000010.1, on the reverse strand, counting down.
CGAATGCCTTCTTCGCCGCTTTCGGCGGAAATGGTCGCAAAACCGTTTTTTTCCAGCCACGTCTTGAGCACGTGCACTTCGGTGGGGGAATCGTCAACGATGAGTACGGTTGCCATTTTTGCCTGTCTCCAAATTACGCGTTGCCAGACACCTGTTGGCCGCCTGCCGGTCGGCGCACATGGTGATGAATCGCGTTCACCAGCTCATCCTTAGTGAACGGCTTGGTCAAATACTGTTCGGAACCCACGATGCGACCCCGCGCGCGGTCAAACAGCCCGTCCTTGCTGGACAGCATGATGACCGGCGTGTGCTTGAAAGTCTGGTTGTGCTTGATCAGGGCGCAAGTCTGATAGCCGTCGAGGCGTGGCATCATGATGTCCACGAAAATGATGTCCGGTTTGTGGTCGGCAATCTTGGACAGCGCCTCGAATCCGTCCACCGCGGTGAGCACTTCACAGCCTTCCTTCGCCAGCAACGTTTCTGCGGTGCGACGAATAGTCTTGCTGTCATCGATCACCAGGACCTTGAGGCCCTTGAGATCGCCGTCGGCATTTTTGCTGGCCACTCGAACCTCCCACCCATGACTCACCGCCGGGCGCAGTGCCACACCCGTTTGGCGCGCCATATTAACCGCAACCCGCGCGCCAGCCCGCGGCCATGCTGGATACCGCCGGGCCCCCGGTCCCGCAAAGCGTCCGGCAGGCCGAAGCCGGCCGGCTGACGCTCGTTCTGGAGGGCGCGCTATTGAAAGTTTTAGCATAAAATCACACCTTAATCCATTGAAAGCAATGAGACTTTACCTAGGTTCCCGGGATTCACGGCTGACAGGTATGGCATGCCTCAGGCAAACATAAAACTCGGCGTGGTCATGGATCCCATCGGGTCCATCAAACCCGCCAAGGACACCACGCTTGCCATGCTGCTCGCAGCGCAGACCCGCGGCTGGGCGCTGCATTATTTCGAGCCTCAGGACCTGTACCTCCGGGACGGGGAGGCCCGCGCCCGCAGCCGCCTGTTGAGCGTACGCGATACGTCCCAGAACTGGTTTCAATGGGGCGAATCACAGGACTTGGCGTTGGCTGCGCTGGACGTCGTGCTGATGCGCCGGGATCCGCCCTTCGACATGGACTACATTTACAGCACCTACATCCTGGAGCGCGCCGAGCACGCCGGGCTGCTGGTGGTCAACCGTCCACAGGCGCTGCGCGACGCCAATGAGAAGGCCTACACCGCGTGGTTCCCGCAGTGTTGCCCGCCCACGCTCATGACCTGCGACATGGGGAGAATGCGCGCCTTCCTGCACGCGCACGGCAAAATCGTGGTGAAACCGCTGGACGGCATGGGCGGGACTTCGGTGTTCGTGCTCACGCACGACGACCCCAACGTCTCGGTGGTCCTCGAGACCCTGACCGACAACGGCACGCGCCTCGGCATGGCACAACAATACTTGCCGCAGATCAGCGAAGGCGACAAACGCATCCTGCTGATTGATGGCGAGCCGGTGCCCTACGCCCTGGCGCGCATCCCGGCGCCGGGCGAAGCGCGCGGCAATCTCGCCGCCGGCGGACACGGCGTGGGCGTGCCCTTGAGCAAGCGCGACCGCTGGATATGCGAGCAAGTGGCTCCGGCACTCAGGCAGAAAGGCTTGCTGTTCGTGGGCCTGGATGTCATCGGCGATTACCTGACGGAGATCAATGTCACGAGTCCCACTTGCGCACGCGAGCTCGACAAACTCTACGGCCTGGATATCGCCGGCCAATTGATGGATGTTATCGCGCGCAAGCGTCGCGGGGTTTCACGCACATGAACGCCGCCGTGCCGCAGACGCCTCACATCGCAGCGCGCGACCGCCTCATCACCACGCTGTTTTTTGCCGTGCTGGTGCATGCCATCGTGATTCTCGGCATCGGCTTCACCGCGGACAAACCCGGTGGCGGCTCCACCCTGGAGGTGACGCTGGTGCAAACCCGCAGCGTGGTGCCGCCGTCGCAGGCGGATTACATCGCGCAGGCGAATCAACAGGGCCAGGGCAACACCAAGAAGTTGGTGCGGCCGCAGAGTCCGTTGTCCATGCCCGCGGCGGCCAACAACCCCGGCCTGCCGGAAGGCGAAGACCTGCTCAGCAATCCCGGGCGCGGCCGGGGTGCAAGCGACGCGCATGGCTTGAGCAGCGTCGCCGACAATCAACACACCGCAGTGACGACCGCCGCCTACACCGCTCACTACGCCAATGCGCGCGCCACCCCCTCCCCGCAAAGCCCGAGCGCGCGCGTACTGGTCGCACGCCTGCTCACGCAGGGTGACGACGCGCTCATGCCTACCGACGATCCCGTACAGTTGCCGCTCGCCACCAGCCCGACGCCGCGCGAGGCATTCGTGTCCGTGAATGCACGCGCTTCGCGTTATGCCGAATATCTGGATGCCTGGCGGCGCAAGGTCGAGCACATCGGCAATCTCAACTTCCCGCCACAGATCCGCGCCGAACATTTGTCCGGCTCACTGGCGCTCGAAGTTGCTTTGAATGCCGATGGCAGCATTCGTCACCTGATATTGACCCAACCCTCGCGCTATCCGCTGCTCGACCAGTCCGCAATCCACATCGTGAAAATGGCGGCGCCGTTCGCGCCGTTTCCCGCGAGCTTCCGCAAGGACACCGACGTGCTGCGCTTTGTGTACGTATGGCGTTTCAACAGCGGGCGCCTGGACACGCAGCGCAGCGGCCTGAAACTGCCCGCACCGCATTGACGCTTGTGCACTGTGCGGGTCATGCGGATACTATCCGCATGGTGCAGGACTTTCTCGGCAATCATTTTCTCGTGGCGATGCCCTCGCTCAACGATCCCAATTTCCAGCAGAGCGTGGTGTACGTGTGCGAGCACAGCGCCGGCAGCGCGCTCGGCATTGTCATCAATCGTCCGAGTAGTGTGGTATTGGGCGATATCTTCAAGCAGCTTTCCATCACCGTGGATAACCCCACGCTGGCGCAGTATCCGGTGTTTCAGGGCGGGCCGGTGCAGACCGACCGCGGCTTTGTCATCCACGAACCCCCCGGCGCCTGGGATTCGAGCCTCAAGCTGGGCGGTCTATGTGTGACCACCTCGCGTGACGTGCTGGCCGCGCTGGCACGCGGCGAGGGACCCAGCCGGACCCTGGTAGCGCTGGGATATGCCGGCTGGGGTGCGGGACAGCTGGAAAGCGAACTCGCGGCCAACTCATGGCTAAGCACGCCGGCGGACAAGCGCATCATTTTTGAAACACCGGTGGCGGAACGCTGGCAAGCGGCCGCGCGCCTGATCGGCGTGGACATCGCATTGCTCTCGGGTGATGCCGGGCATGCCTGAGGGCGCGTTGCGCGCGCTCGGCTTTGATTTCGGCCTGCGTCGCACCGGCGTAGCCGTCGGACAGACTCTGAGCGCGAGCGCCACGCCGGTGACGGTGCTGAAGATGACGGATGGCGTACCGGACTGGAGCTTGATCGACGGGTTGATAAAGGAATGGGCGCCGGACCGGCTGGTGGTGGGACTCCCGTATACTATGCACGGTGGTGAACAGGACATCACAAGACGTGCACGTGCCTTCGCGGCGGAACTTGAACGGCGTTATCCCTGTCCGGTGCTGACCGTTGACGAGCGCCTGTCGTCCAAGGAGGCCGAAGCGCGTCTCAGGGAATTGCGCCAACAGGGCCGCAGGCGCGTGCGCCGCGAAGACATAGACTGCGCCGCCGCCTGCGTGATCCTGGAAAGCTGGTTTCACTCGCAACATCGAACAAGCACAACTAACTCCGCATGACTGGCAAGCACGCTGAGCCACCGCAACGCCTGCAACACCTGCTGACGCTTGCGGGTTTGCCGCAGGCCGTGCTGCTGGCATTGCTTGAGCGCGCCGCCGAATTGCGCGTGCCCCCCGGTGAGCCGGTGCGCCAGCACGCCTTGCTCTGTGGCAAAACCATCGTCAATCTGTTTTTTGAACCGAGCACGCGCACGCGTGCCTCATTCGAACTGGCGGCGCGACGTTTGGGCGCCGAAGTCCTGACGCTCGACATGGCGTTCTCCTCGACTGTCAAGGGCGAGTCGCCTCTTGACACCTTCTACACGTTGCAGGCCATGAACACCGACCTGTTCGTCGTGCGGCACCGGGAACCCGGCGTGCTGCAAACGCTGGCGCAGCACGCACTGCCGCAGGTGCACGTGGTGAGTGCCGGCGAAGCGCACGTGTCGCACCCGACACAGGGATTGCTGGACGTGTTCACCATCCGCCAGCACAAAAAGAATTTTGACCGCCTTGCGGTCGCCATCATCGGCGACATTCGCCATTCGCGGGTGGCGCGCTCGGCGGTACAGGCTTTGCGCATGCTGGGCACGCGCGACATCCGCTACGCCGGCCCGGCTGAGCTGCTGCCCGAGGATCTGGAAGGCGAGCGATTTACCAATCCGGACAAGGCAATCGCGGGCGCCGACGTGGTGATGATGCTGCGCATCCAGAAAGAGCGCATGCAGGCGGGCTTGTTTCCCGACGCACACGATTACTTCCGCCGCTACGGTCTGGACGCAGCGCGCCTCAAGCTCGCGAAGCGCGACGCCATCGTCATGCACCCCGGCCCCATGAACCGCGGCGTGGAGATCGCGCCGGAGGTGGCCGACGGCCAGCAGTCGGTCATCCGCGAACAGGTTACCAACGGTGTGGCGGTGCGCATGGCGGTGCTGGCAACGCTGCTGCAGAAATGAGCGCCACCCTGCCCGCCGGAAAACGCGTGCCCGACAAACCGCATCGCGGCACGATCTTTCTGGAGGACGCAACGGTTCTCGAGCAGGAAGCGTTCGCCGGCCAGCAATACCAGTTGCGCATGCTGGCGCCGCGTTGTGCGGCGGCCGCACAGCCAGGTTGTTTCGTGCATCTGAATTGTGACGCGGCGCTGCCCATGCGCCGGCCGATGTCGGTGATGCGCGCATCCACGGCGGACGGTTGGGTGGAATGCCTATATAAGGTGGTGGGCGAAGGCAGCCGACTGCTCGCGCAACGCCGGCGCGGCGACCGCATCAGCCTGCTCGGGCCCATAGGCCGGCCGTTCGTGCCGCACGCCGAACGTCCGCGCACGCTGCTGATCGGCGGCGGCGTGGGAATACCGCCGATGATTTTCCTGGCCGAAACGCTGCGCGCCGACGCGCGTGCGCGCTGGCAGCCGCTGGTGCTCATGGGCTCGGAGGTGCCGTTTCCCTTTGCGGCGCGAGCGTCGGCCATTGCTCTACCAGCCATGCCCCAAGGCGTGACGGCCGGCATGCCGCTCATGGAGGAATGGAAAATTCCCAGCCGCCTTGCGAGCCTGCAAGGCTATGCCGGCTGCTACCAAGGTTACGTTACCGAGCTGGCACGCCATTGGTTGCGCGGACTCAACAAGAAAGCCCTGGCTGAAACCGAAGTTTTTGCATGCGGTCCCACGCCGATGTTGAAAGCCGCGGCGCATCTCGCCCAGGAGTTCGACCTGCCGAGCCAGGTCTCGCTCGAGGAATTCATGGCCTGCGCGGTGGGTGGCTGCGCCGGTTGCCCGGTGGAGGTACGCACGCTCGAAGGGCCAGCGATGAAACGCGTGTGCGTGGACGGCCCGGTATTCGACGGCGCGGCGGTGTTTCCAGCAGATTAGATCGGGAACGTCGTTAATCAATTAAAGACATACAAGGCACCCACCTTCCCACGGCCTGCCTACTCATGGAGTAACGACAGGATAGCCAGCAAGTTTGGGATACTGGTCTTTCAGCATCTTCTGGAAAGCACTCCATTCATAATTCTGATCCACGTACACTTTGCCGTTATAGCCGCGTGGCGCAAGGTTACCGCTGTAGGCAATCTTGCCGGCGATGACATAGAAACACACCCCGTGCTTCGGATCGTCCTGGGTGATGGAGTAATTTCCGGAGCTGAAACGGGTTACGCAATAGCTACCAGCCGGCACGATGAAAATATAAAGATGTACACCTACATCCACATGCTGAATCTTGATGGGGGGTGCTTTGTCGTTGTCAGCGGACTTGATGTAGAACGCGTTGAGCGGATCCAGCGAGTCGATAACCACGGCGGCGATGCCCTGACCAGGCTGAAGCGTAATCTCCTGATCCGGCTGCACGGGATCCAGGCCGCAACCTGCGAGTAACACTAGCAATCCAGCCAGCATTGAAATCGATATTGACCGAGAAACGTTCATAGTCATTACCTCCCTAGTGCCCTTGTTTGCGAAGGAACCTGAGAGCCATATTTAACGCGTCACACCCGGCATTGTGCCGATACGCGAAGGCGCGGCGCCGGTATGGCGTCCGATGTATTTGTCGAAAAAAGCGAGCAGGCGCGTATAAAGTTCGAATCGATCCTCCGGCTTTCTGAAACCGTGCGCCTCGTACGGGTAGAACAAGACTTCATATTTCTTGCCCACCGCATCCATGGCGGCCATAAGCTCTTCCGCGTTATCCGGCACCACGCGTTGATCCTTGCCCCCATAAGCGATGAACACGGGCACCTTGATCCTGGCCGCATTGAAAACCGGTGAATATTCTTTTAACTCAAGTTCATTATTTCCGTTTACGATTTCGAGGTAATTACGGCCGTAGGCGGAGCGATGCACGTCACCGTATTTCGCTTCCAGAGTCAAATCATAAACGCCCACGTAGCCGGCTGCACATTTGTATAAACGAGGAAAGCGGATCACGTTCTCCAACGCCGCGTAGCCGCCGTAACTTGCTCCATATATGCAGATACGATTCGGGTCGGCGATGCCTTGTTTCACGGCCCATTCCACTGCGTCCGCCAGGTCGTCCTGCATGGTGGTGCCCCAATTGCGGTAACCCAAGCTCTGGAATTTCAGACCGTAACCGCCCGAGCCACGAAAATTCACCTGCAGCACTGCATACCCACGGCTCGCGAAGAACTGAACCTCCGGATCCCAACCCCAGAAATCGCGCATGTTGTGCGGCCCGCCATGCGGTAACAGGATAAGCGGCAGCTTCTCTGACGGTTTCCCTCGCGGTTCAGTGAGGTAGCCATGGAGCGTGAGGCCATCCCGGGCTTGCAGGGTCACGGGCTGCATGACAGCCATCTTGTCCGGATCGATCTGGTCCAGCGTACTGAATAGAATGTCCGCTTTAAGGGTCTTGCGGTTGAACAGATAGTAATCGCCTGGGTTCCGGTCGCTCCCGACGTACACGATCATCGATGCGCCGTCCCGGGTCGCGCTTGTAACGTTGACTTCCTGCCCAGGGAACGCCTGTCTCAGAGCCAGCAACACTGCGGTTTCAGAGTCTTTCTGATCGATGACATGCAGCTGTGGCAGGCCAGGGTAGGTTTCCACCGCGATGATCTTATGCCGGTTATCGGCAAAATCACCGTAGATGTATTCGGCTACGTCAAAGTTAGCGCTGGAATACAAGAGCTGTTTGCTCATGTCCGCCGGATTGACATTGAACAGCCCGATTGTGCTGTCCGCTGTGCGGCCACGCCAGTAAAACGTCTTGCCATCCTGAGCCATACCCAGCGGGCCCGTTTCTTCGTCTGCTGGGTCAAGGCCTTTGTAAAGCGCGCTTATATCCTGCCAATTGGCGGCGTCTCCGGCATCGCGGTAAAAGAGCTGTGAATCCCCATTGAGTTTCTTCACACCCCACGCAAGCCGCACCTGTCCGTTCGCGTCACCCAAGAAGCCACCGCCATAGGTCGGCGAAGTAGTCACCACCCGAACATCGCCGGAGTAGACATCCACATCCAATGCCTGCATGCGCGTACTGTCTGTTGCCCATCCATCAACCAGCACGTGGCGGGCATTGCTATTAGGTATGAACAACATTCCATCGAACATGTATTCCTTCTGGGGACCTTTATCGGCTTCATTGCGCCGGATATGTGTGAATTGTGCAGTTGAATCCGGTACCGGCTTGTCACCGGCTGTCTGCGCAACGTTCTTGTTAGGCATGCGCCCAAGAAGTTGCATAGACTGGGTCGCATCCACGTTAATTGCATACAGAGAGCCATCCGGTATGGCAGCTGACAGGGCGCCCGTCCGGGTAGCAGTCGCGATCAGGACACGCTGATCATTGGCCCACCAGAACTTCCAGATTTCGCGTGTGGCGGCCACCCTGAAATTCACCTTGGGCTTCCGATCGTCGGTTCCGATTATCGCGAGAACCTTGCGGTTCTCGCCGGTCTCGTCATCCGCCACCACCATGGCGAGATATTTTCCGTCGGGCGAAATCTGGACATCTGAAATCTGCGGATAGGAAAAGAACGCCTGCACCGGCGGCACGGTGGTATCGGCCGCTTGCGCCGCAACCAGCGCCAAAGCACCAAACGCAAAGAACAGCGGAATGGACTTCCAGCTCATGACCCCCCCGCGCGTTGTCCCCAAACAGTCTGCGCTTTACCGCGCCATCAACCGAAATTGATCTTGGCCTCGAGATTGGCGCGCGAATCCGCATTGCGCAGGGCTTCTTCCATCCCGATGCGGTCGTCCTTGTAAAGCCGGTGCAGCGCTTCATCGAAAGACTGCATGCCGGGCTCGGAGCTTTCTTCCATAGCCTCGCGGATCAGGTCAATCTTGCCCTTGAGGATGAGATCGGCGATGTGCGGCGTGTTCACCATGATTTCCACCGCCGCGATGCGCCGCCCCTGCTTGCCCATGACCAGGCGCTGCGAAACGATGGCGCGCAAATTGATAGACAGGTCCAGGAGCAACTGTTTGTGCATCTGGTCCGGGAACATGTTAATGATGCGGTCCATGGTCTGGTGCGCATTGTTCGCGTGCAGCGTCGAAATCGCCAACTGGCCGGTGCCCGCGAGCTGAATCGCGGATTCCATGGTTTCGCGGTCGCGGCACTCGCCGATCACCACAATGTCCGGCGCCTCGCGCAAGGATTGCGTGAGTGCATTGGCGTACGACAGCGTGTCCTGGCCGATCTCGCGCTGATTGATGATGGACTGCGCGTTCGTATGGTTGTATTCGATGGGATCCTCGATGGTGAGGATGTGCGAAGCCTCGTTCTCGTTGCGGTAGCGCATCATCGCAGCGATGGTGGTGGACTTGCCGGAACCGGTGGCGCCCACGACCAGAATCAGGCCGCGCTTCTGCATGATGAGTTCCTTGAGCACCTCGGGCAGTCCCAAGTCCGCAAGCAGCGGCACGTCCGACGGGATATAGCGCAACACCATGGCCACCTGGCCGCGCTGCAGGAATACGTTGACGCGGAAGCGCCCCGTGCCTTCCTCGACAATCGCGAAGTCGGATTCGTGCTTGACCTCGAAGGCACGCGCCTGCCTTTCATTCATGATGCCGTAGGCGGCTTCACGCACCATGTCGGCGGTCAGCTTGGTTTTGCCGACCGGCATCTGGTGGCCTTCGATCTTGATCTTCACCGGTGAATCGCTGGTGAGATAGATATCCGAGGCCTTCTTCTCGACCATGAGCTTGAGATAGGGACTGAGGTCCATGAGGTATCCGCTGTTTGTGGCCAGCCCAGGGCCGTGCCTTAGAATTTCTGGCCGCGGCCGGGATCGATGATGCTCAAATCCTCGATGCCTTCCTCCAGCGAGCGTTTCTCGCGCTTGCTTTCAAGCTTGACGCGCAGGCGCAGCTCGTTCTGGGAATCGGCGTTGCGGATGGCGTCCTCGTAGCTGATCAGGCCTTGCTCGAAGAGCTGGAACAGCGACTGGTCGAACGTCTGCATGCCGAGCTGGCCTGACTTGGCCATGATCTCCTTGATCCCGGACACATCGCCCTTGAAGATCAGGTCCGCGATATACGGAGTGTTGATCAGGACTTCCGCAGCCGGAATCCGGCCCTTGCCGCCCTGACGGCGGATCAGGCGCTGCGAGATCAACGCGCGGATGTTGAGCGACAAGTCCATGAGCAGTTGCTGGCGGCGCTCCGGCGGAAAAAAGTTGATGATGCGGTCGAGCGCCTGGTTCGTGCTGTTGGCATGCAGCGTAGACAGCACCAAGTGGCCGGTTTCGGCGAAGGCCACGGCGTAATCCATGGCGTCACGATCGCGGATTTCGCCGATGAAAATCACGTCCGGCGCCTGGCGCAGGGTGTTCTTGAGCGCGATGTCCCAGGACTCCGTGTCCACGCCGATCTCGCGTTGCGTGACCACGCAGTTGATGTGCGGATGCACGAACTCGATGGGATCCTCGATGGTGATGATGTGATCCTTGGAATTCTTGTTGCGGTGTCCGATCATGGAGGCAATCGAGGTGGACTTGCCCGAGCCGGTCGCCCCCACGAAGATCACGATGCCGCGCTTCGCCATGACGACGTCTTTCAACACCGGCGGCAGGCCGAGTTTGTCGAAATCCGGAATCTCGGTATTCAGGGTACGCAACACCGCACCCGTGCGCCCCTGCTGCACGAAGGCGCTCACACGGAAGCGCCCGATGCCCGGCGGACTGATGGCAAACTGGCATTCCTTGGTGGCATCGAATTCCTTGGACTGGCGGTCGTTCATGATCGCGCGCACCAGCATGCCGGCTTGTTCCGCCGTGAGCGCTTTCTCGGTCACGGCGCTCACCTGGCCATCCACCTTGATGGCCGGCGGGAACCCCGTGGTGATGAACAGATCCGAGCCCTTGCGCCCCACCATAGCGCGCAACAGATCCTGCATGAATTTGATGGCTTGATCTTTTTCCATGGCTCGCTCCGGAGAACCCTACTCAGACAAACGCATCTTTGTTGACCGCGTACACTCGCGCCTCGTCCTTGGTAATCATGCCCTTGCGCACCACTTCCGAAAGATTCTGATCCAGTGTGACCATGCCGCTGGCCTGTCCGGTCTGAATGGCGGAATACATCTGGGCGATCTTGTTCTCGCGGATCAGGTTGCGGATCGCAGGCGTGCCGATCATGATTTCGTGCACCGCCATGCGCCCACCGCCGACCTTCTTGCACAGCGACTGCGAAATCACCGCGCGCAGGGATTCCGAAAGCATGGCACGCACCATGTCTTTTTCGGCCGCCGGGAACACGTCCACCACGCGGTCAATGGTTTTGGCCGCGGAACTGGTGTGCAAGGTACCGAATACCAGGTGCCCGGTTTCCGCGCCGGTGAGCGCCAGACGGATGGTCTCGAGATCGCGCATCTCGCCCACCAGGATGGTGTCCGGGTCTTCGCGCAGCGCCGAGCGCAGGGCTTCGTTGAATCCCAGCGTGTCGCGATGCACTTCGCGCTGGTTGACCAGGCACTTCTTGCTCTCGTGGACGAACTCGATGGGATCCTCAATCGTCAGAATGTGGCCGAATTCGGTTTCATTGATGAAATTGACCATGGCCGCGAGCGTCGTGGATTTGCCCGAGCCCGTCGGCCCGGTAACCAGCACCAGACCGCGCGGTTGCTGGGCGATTTCCACGAAAATCTTGGGACAGTTGAGATCCTCGAGGGTCAGGATCTTGGATGGAATGGTGCGGAATACGGCCGCCGCGCCGTGCTGCTGGTTGAAGGCATTGACGCGAAAGCGCGCAAGGTTGGGAATCTCGAACGAGAAATCGCACTCCAGAAACTCTTCAAAGTCCTTGCGCTGCTTGTCGTTCATGATGTCATAGATCATGTCGTACACATCCTTGTGCTCCAGCGCCGGCATGTTGATGCGTCGCATGTCGCCGTCCACGCGGATCATGGGCGGCACCCCCGCCGAGATGTGCAGGTCCGAAGCCCGGTTCTTTGCGCTGAAAGTCAGCAACTGGGAAATATCAAAAGCCATAGCACTCCCCTGGAGGTATCAGCGTACCCGGCGCTGGGCCGGCGGACGGCCGTCACTGCACGGTAAATGTAGTATAGCTAAACGCCTGACGGCCCCGGTCGCCGTAACCCGCCCGAGCGCAACAATACCCATACCCGCATGACGCCTGCAACCCCGGAAATCATTGCTCAAAACTTGGCCCGGGTGCACGCGCGCATGTTGGCTGCTGCGAACCGCGCCGGGCGCGACCCGGGCGCGGTGCGCCTGCTGGCCGTCAGCAAAGCGCAGCCGGTCGAGGCCCTCATCGCCGCACGGGCGGCCGGCCAGAAAGATTTCGGCGAAAGCTACGTGCAGGAAGCGCTGGCGAAACGGCGAGATCCGGGACCGCTCAGCGGAGTAATTTGGCATTTCATCGGTACGCCGCAGGCCAACAAGACCCGGCTGGTGGCGGAAAATTTCGACTGGGTGCACACCGTAGACCGGCGAAAAATCGCCCAGCGCCTAAACGATCAGCGCCCTACCGCATTCCCACCGCTCAACGTCTGCATCGAGGTCAACCTCGGCGGCGAAGCCAGCAAGTCCGGCATCTCACCGGGACAACTGGCGGCACTTGCTGAATATGTCGCCGGCCTGCCGCGCCTGCACCTTCGCGGCCTGATGACCCTTCCTGCGCCGGAAACCGATCGGGAAAAACAGCGCACGCCGTTCCGCCGGCTGCGCGAACTGCTGGAAATGCTGAATGTCCGCGGCTACATGCTCGATACCCTGTCCATGGGCATGACTGCGGATTTCGAGGCGGCGATCATGGAAGGCGCCACGCTGGTGCGCCTGGGTACGGCGATTTTTGGCGCGCGTGCGGCAAAACGTTCCTGAAATAACCGCCCGCCGCTATCCTATGCGGCTCTTGTCCGACGGGAGCACCGCGTGAACTTCAACCCTCGCATCTCGTTTATCGGTGCCGGCAGCATGACGCGCAGTCTTATTGGCGGCCTGTTGCGACGCGACTTCGTCGGAGCGGATATCTGCGCCGCTGATCCCGATGCCCGGCAGCGCGAAACCCTGCAACAGCAGTTCGGTGTCATGACAACTACGGACAATCTGCATGCGATCGCGGATGCTAGCGTCGTGGTATTTGCAATCAGGCAGCCAGAGATGCGTGCAGCGACCCAAGCGCTGGCCGCGGCGCTGGCGCGCACGCGGCCATTGATTGTCTCGGTTGCCGCGGGCATCCGCGAACCGGACATCCGCCGCTGGCTCGGGTATGACGCCGCCATCGTGCGCGTCATGCCGAACACTCCGGCGCTTATCGGCGAGGGTGCCGCAGCGTTGTATGCCAATCGGTTCGTCACGGTGGAACAACGCGCTTGCGTGGAATGCATGCTGAAGAGCGTAGGCCTGGCACTGTGGGTGGACGACGAGAATCACATGAATGCGGTTACGGCCGTGTCCGGCTGTGGGCCGGCGTATTTCTTTTTGGTCATGGAGGCGATGGAAACCGCCGGTCGTAAACTCGGCCTTGCGCCGGAGTTGGCGCGTGCGCTGGTACTACAAACCGCTTATGGTGCGACACGCAGGACGCGCGAATCTGGAGCAGCACCAGCTGACCTGCGCAGGCAGGTCGCCTCACCCGGGGGCACTACTTTCGCCGCGCTCAACGTATTGGAAAAAGCGGGTATGCACGAGCTTTTCCTCCAGGCGCTCACCGCGGCACGCGATCGCGGCGTGGAGTTATCATGTGAATTTGGTGGAGACGCACCATGATCGGCCGTGGGACCGAAGCCCTGGTCTTTGTCATCAACGTGGTGCTGGGGTTGTACACCGCCGCGGTGCTGCTGCGCTTCCTGCTGCAGTGGGTGCGCGCGGATTTCTACAACCCCATCTGTCAGGCCATCGTCAAACTCACCAATCCCCTGTTGCTGCCATTGCGGCGCGTGGTCCCGGGCTGGCGCGGACTGGATTTCGCGGCCGTGGTGCTTGCCATCATCGTGCAGATCATCAACGTGATACTGGTTATCGCGCTCGTGGGCATTGCGCTGGCCGCGCCGTGGATCATCTGGTGGATTTTCCTCAAACTGGTTTTCGTGCTGGTGAACCTCTACTTTCTCACCATCCTGGTGGAGGCAATATTGAGCTGGGTGAGCACCGGACCGCGCCATCCGGTGGCGAGCCTGCTGTGGAGCCTGAATGCGCCGTTGCTGCGCCCGGCACGCAGACTGATTCCAACCATCGGCGGACTGGACCTCTCGCCGCTCGTGGTGCTCATCCTGCTGCAAGTCATCAACATCCTGCTGCCGTTGCCTTGGCCGTTACGCTGAACAAAAAGCACAAAAACCACGGCTTTTTCGCGGAAAACCCTCACACTTTTGCCCACCGTGTGCTAGATTTCGCGGCGTGTTTCGCACCGCCATCCACAGGAGACCTAAATGGCTGCAATGAAAAAGGCTGCTTCCAAACCCAAGGCCAAAACCGTGGCCAAGGTCGTCAA
>DATEHU010000009.1 GCA_035279405.1 Gammaproteobacteria bacterium | reverse complement strand
TATCCGGTCGTGCGCAGATCGTTACACGCGAGCGGCCGCGCGGAACAGGACGATGGAGGATTCCGTATCCGTCACTCCTATGGCTGAAATGCGAAAATATAATGGCTGTAGAGGCGTGGATCATGAATTAGCCTACTATTATTACAAAGTCACGTAGCAAGCAGGACTTTTGCGGAGCCGGTGGAAGGGCGGTAGTGGCCTAAGTATATATCGCATCTCTCGTCGCAGCAGACGTCGTTGCAGCGGGTGTCGCCAATGGAGCATACGCCGCGGTTTACCGATCCCGCTCTCCGCCAGCGCTTCGTTGATTACGTGACCGCCGTGCTCCCCGACCTGGGCCGCACGGATCGCCAGCCGTGGGCCGAGGCCTACGTACGGGGGTTGCTGCTCGAGGGCGAGCGCAAATCCATCGAACCCATGGCCAAGCGGTTGCCCGACGGGAATGTCCAGGCCCTGCAGCACTTTATTGGTAAGAGCCCGTGGCCCTCTGAGCCGGTCCGCCGCCGACTGGCGAGCGTGCTGGTGCCGGAAATGGGTCCAGGGCTGTGGATCGTGGATGAGACCAGCTTTCCCAAGCAGGGCAAGCACTCTGTCGGCGTCGCGCGGCAGTATGCGGGGACGTTGGGCAAGGTGGCCAACTGCCAGGTGGCGGTCAGCCTGCATCACGCCACCGCGACGGCGAGTCTGCCCGTGGACTGGGCGCTGTTTCTGCCCGAGGAGTGGACGAAGGATCCAGACCGCTGCGCCGCCGCGGGCGTGCCTGCGGCTGTGCCCCACGAGCCGAAATGGCGCCTGGCCCTCGATCTGATCGATCGAGCCCGCACGTGGGGGCTTCCCGGTCAGCGCGTTATTGCAGACGCCGGCTACGGCACGATCGCGGAATTTCGGGCCGAGTTGCAGGCCCGGCAGCTGCCCTACGCCGTCGGCGTCGAATCGGGGACGGGCGTGTGGATGCGCCGGCCGCACTGCCGTCGCCGCCCCGATACCGGACGCGGACGGCCACCCACGCGCTGGGATTATGGCGGCCGCCGGCCCCGCCGCGTCGCGGAGGTAGCCCGGGCGCTGCCGGCCACCGCGTACCAGACCGTGACCTGGCGCGGGGGCAGTAAAGGCAACCTCACATCGCGGTTCGCGCGGCGGCGGGTGTGGCCGTCCCACGGATATCACGCCGGGAAGCTGCCGGCGGACGAGCAGTGGTTGCTCATCGAGTGGCCGGCGAAGGCCGCGGAGCCGACGAAGTACTGGCTCATCACCGGTCCGCGGCGTCTCTCGGTGGTCCAACTGGTCCGCTGGGCGAAGGCGCGCTGGTGGGTGGAGCAAGATTACGCGCAGCTCAAGGAGGAGCTCGGGCTCGACCATTTCGAAGGCCGCCGCTGGTTGGGCTGGCACCATCACGTGACGATGACGACGATGGCCTACGGATTCTTGGTCCGCGAACGACTCCGCCGGCGCGGCGGCGGGAAAAAAAACGGCGCGCGTCCCCACGCTCCCGCAGGTTCGCGCGGAACTCCAGTACCTCCTGAAAACCTGGACAGGGTACTGCATCGTATGCGGCCAACCCATCCGCCGGTCGCTCAAAAATGACTCATCCTAGATGTGACGTAGTAATATTAGCAGGGTGCTGAAAAAGCAGGAGTTTGGATGTTCATATAGAATGATACTCCGTCGCTTCGTTGCTCATTCGGCACCCCAACATCGGAGGTCCCACGATGCGCGGAGACGATCGGCACCAAGAGGCGATGTTCAGCTTCC
>DATEHU010000008.1 GCA_035279405.1 Gammaproteobacteria bacterium | reverse complement strand
ACGTTATGTGGCATAAGCCAGCGATCAAGAAGAGCCTCATCATCGCGGTAGTGTTTGCGATCGGCTTCGCGGTTGGGGTGCCAATCGGAGCTCGCGTCGGTTTGTGGGAGTTCATGCTCGCCGACTCCAAATACAAGGCGTCCATTCTTGCGTCTGATATCAAATCGATCAAGGCCGGTCATACCGAGCATGTTGTCACTGCGATGGAGATCTCGCTCAATGGAGAGCTCGCTAAGTACGGTGAGTACATGGAAAGCCACCTCTGGTGGCTCTGGCCCGAGCTAAGATCAAGCGACGACCGGCCGATTCGTGATGCCGTCTCCTATCGCCTTGCGCACCCGTACGACGGGCCAGACCTTGCAAAACCTGAGAACTGGAATCCCGGAATCGATATGCAGGATCCCTTCGTGCGCAACGTCGTTGAAGGTCAGAGAATTCAGCGAGAGTACATGCGCCAAGTGCTGCAACGCTACGGCAATATGCCGCGTAACGGCACGGTTGAACGGGACGCGGGCAGGAGCGGCGCGCACCCCTCGCCGTGAACGTTAGAAGGCTCACGTGACGCCTCACCAAACATTGGCTCTCGGAGTACGACTCTTTGCGATCTGGTATGCACTCGTGATCGTTCGCGAGGCAGTGGCGTTCATATTGTGGAGCCCGCCGTACGACTCGCAAACACTAGCTCTGTTAACAGGCGGGTCCATTCTGTCCGTGCTCATCCTGCTCGCTCTATGGTTTTTCCCGAAATCAATCTCTCGTGGCCTGCTCCCGCACTCAAGTGATGTGCCAGCGCAGGCGTCGTCGCAGCAGATGTGGTTCACCCTGGGTACAGCGCTCATCGGGCTCTGGTTCGCGGCATCGGCAGTCGCCCCCATCTTGCGCAACCTTTCTGTCATGTACGTCTTTCGACCCGAGCTGGTGAACGCTGAAAGCCTGCGGTCGCTGCGAGAGGGGCTCTTTTACCACGTGGTGGAACTGCTGCTCGGCCTAGGTCTGGTGTTCGGGGCGACTGGCATCAGGAAGTTCGTTTGGTGGGTGCGCAATGTTGGCTCGGATTGAGCGCTAGCCCTCGCCGGAGCCAACTAGTGAAAAACAACGACCTTCGCTTGTACGTAGACAGCGAGTTTACGAGCCCGTACGCAATGTCCGCATTCGTTGCACTCCGCGAGAAGGGTCTGTCGTTTGAAATCACGCCGGTGAACCTGTCTGCAAACGAGAACCATGAACGAGCCTTCGCAGACAAGTTGCTGACCCGGCGCGTACCGGCCTTGCTCCACGGAAGCTTCGCCCTTTCCGAGTCCTCCGCAATCGCCGAATACGTGGATGAAGTCTTTCCGGGCGTTGCCTTGTACCCGGCGGAACCCCGCAGCAGGGCGACAGCACGCCAGGTGCAGGCCTGGCTTCGCAGCGATCTGCTGCCCATCCGGCAGGAGCGCACCACCGAGGTCGTGTTCTGCGGGGCAAAGGCACGGCCTCTTACGAAGGCCGCGCGAGATGCCGCGGAAAAGCTGTTCGTGGCAGCCTCGGCTTTGCTTCGGGCCGGTTCGGACAACCTGTGTGAACAGTGGTCGATCGCCGACGTAGATCTTGCGCTCATGCTCAATCGCCTCGTGATGCATGGCGACCCGGTGCCTGAAAATCTGGCCGCATACGCGAGTCGCCAGTGGCGGCGGCCCTCCGTGCAGCAGTGGGTCAATCAAACAAGGCCGCCCCCGTGAGCGTGAGGGCTGACCTTTGCTGCACTGGCCGGTGGTCATGGGGCAGAATCGCGCCTGGTACGCAGCCCCGGCCATGGTCTATCACTACGTCGTTGCGCACCGGTACCGGCCTCCGCTCGAATTCATCGATGCGGTGCTCCATCCGCTGGAGGTCGGCAAAGATGCCCTCTAGCCGCGCCCCCGCAACTCGCGCACGCCGCGACCCAGCTTCCGCCGCAGCAGGGCGCGCAAGGTGACTCCGTCGGCATATCCCACCTCGCCGGCGATGGCGTCCACGCTCGCCCTGCCGGTCTGCAGCCGATGCACGGCGTGCTCGATGCGAAGGTCCTGGAAGTAGGATAGCGGCGTCTTGCCCAGCACGCGGTGCAGGCGGCGCGCCAGCGTGCGTTCGCTCGCGCCCACGGCGCGCGCCGCCTCCGTCAGCGAAAAGCCCTTCGCGAGCCGCGCGCGTCCCCATTGCTCGAAGCGCTCGATCAGCGGGTCGGCGTGCGCCAGGTGGTCCGAGATGACGTAGG
>DATEHU010000007.1 GCA_035279405.1 Gammaproteobacteria bacterium | reverse complement strand
GCTACTTCCGCGCTCATCAGTGAGCCATAGTGCTCGAAGTACTCCGGAAAGCTCTTCACGTTGAACTGCACAAGCACAAACATGGGTAGTGCCATTCTCCTCTCCAAAGCTGACCGAGCGGAAGTGTATGACGCCTAACGTCCCGCATTGCCGGCGCGCGCTGCTCTTGCGCGCGTCCGGGTAGATGCGGTTGTTAGCGGGCGCGCGGGTACCCTGAGCTTCTGGCCTGCAGACAGCTCGTAGCCTTCACGCATTTTTGTGAGAGCGCCAGGACTGACCCAAGGGCCTGCTCTTCCGCTGAGCCAACGACTCCGCACGGACCCCGCACGAATACGACGCACTACCAACTGATATACCTCCTGCATCTTCTTCGGGCGTGCTATGGCCGCTGGAGAGCCCTTGTTCAAATAGTAAGAAGGCCAATCACCAAATGAACCGACTCTGAGCAAGCGTCTGCCCGTTGAAAGAATGGCCTGCGGTACCGACCACAGGAATGAAGGACCACCGTAGCGCTGATCGATAGAGAAGAAATGCCTTCCGTCATTTGCATGTATTTCCGTTGTGGTTAACGGAACAAGGCTCCACATGGGCGATGTGATATGCAGCAGCGGCACTATCGGAAGCGAGAAAAGCTGTGCAATGTCCTCTCGCTGTCGTATCGAACGTGGCTTGGGCGTCGGCGCATTGTCGACGTAAATAGAGGACTCGAAGGCCTCGACCAGATGGCAGGCGAGCGCGATTGCCTCGTCATGGGTGCCGTAGTACTGGATCTCCGCCATTTCGCGCGCGCTAACGTAATATCATCTGACCGTGTAAGGTACACCCAAATCCTTGCAAGGTTGCGCCGTCGACCTAGCGCGAGGTTGCCAACCGGAGTGGTAGCCACCCGCATCCTGCTGTCAGGATTTTCCTGACAGTGGACGGGCGATTCGTTCGCGTGGCGGCGTTTCGGTCCGCCGTTTCGGAGAACTGTACCGCGCGAGCCCGGGCGCGCCTCGGTCAGCCGGGGTTCTGCGCGGTGATGAACCAGGTGGAGGACGGTGCCCAGACGCCGTCGCCGCGCACGAAGGGCGCGAGCGCGTCCTCGAGGGCCGCGATCACTTGCGGCTTGCGCTTCTCGCCTTCCGCGCCCGCGAGCCGGATCGCTTCGCCCGCCGGTCCCAGGGCCATGGCGAAGGCGATGGCGTCGTCGAGGTCGCGGCCGATGCAGATGTCGCAGTCGTAGCGCTCGAAGGCGATGCGCTCGAAGCCCGCGCCGCGCAGCATGCCGCTCACCAGGTCGGGCCCGGCCATCGAGAAAGGGCCCGGGCCGCAGTGCACCTGGTCGGTCTCCTCGTGCGACACCACGGGAACGATCTTCTTCACGCGCAGCTCGGCCTCGTGCAGCCACGGGTTCTCCTCGCGCCGCCGCCACACGATCTGCATGAACGTCCCGCCGGGCTTGAGCGCCCTGCGCACGTTGCGCATCGCCGCGCCCGGCATCTCGAAGAACATGGTGCCGAAGCGCGCGAACGCGTGGTCGTAGGGGCCGCGCAGGTCGTCTCCCTCGACGTCGCCGACGAAGAAGCGCGCGTTGGCC
>DATEHU010000006.1 GCA_035279405.1 Gammaproteobacteria bacterium | reverse complement strand
TGGGTCTTCCGTGAATCGTGTGGGTGATTCAGCGACATCATAGCATCGGAAGCATGGAAGAGAGGACTTTGAGGCGGAGATACTCCTCATCCTTCAGACCATAGGCGCGTCGCTGGAACACCCGGATCTTGTTATTGAGGCCCTCGACGAAGCCAAGCGAGACCTTGTTCTGCGGCTTGCAGTAGGCGGCGATGCCGTCCCAGTGGCGGTCGATCATGTCGGCGAAGCGTTGGTATGGTTGGAGGCGCTGCCATTTCAGGCTGGCTCGCCAGTTATCGAAGTAGCGCCGTGCCCAACCCTCGCGCCGGTAGTCCCAGAGCTGCCCGAACGCCTCCTTCAGCAAGTAAGCCGTGTTCAGGCGCTTGTTGGCAGCAAGCAGGAGCGTGAGGGAGCGTTTGCCATCCAGGCTGAGATTGTCGCGGTGCGACAGCAGCGTGTACTTCTGCCCCTTGATGAAGCGCCGGTCCTTGCCACGCAGCCGCGCGTATTCGGCCTTGCGCACCTTGTCGAGCGCCTCGCCGAGATGGCGCATGATGTGGAACTTGTCGAACAGGATCGCCGCTTGCGGCGCCTTGTCCCGCGCGACATTGCGGAACGGCTTCCACATGTCCATGACAATCAGCCGTATCTTGCTGCTCTTCTCTTGTCCCAGCCAGACATAGAACTGCGCCATGCTGGTCTCCGAGCGGTCGTCGCCACCGAACCAGATCGGCCGCCTGCGAACCAGGTCGCTGACCACAATGCGGTAGTTGTGGCCCTTGCGAATGGCGATCTCGTCGATGCCGATCGCACTGGGGCCTGGTGAGCCGGCGCGCTCGATCTGGGCGCGCATGTATTGCATCTCCAGTGCCTTGACCGTGTCCCAGTTGATCTTCAGTTCCTTCGCGACATCCCGGATCGAGGCTTGCCGGCAGCGGCGGCCGACATAGAACGCAAAGCGCTTGGTAAAGTGCGGATTGTCCGCCAGGAAATCCAGCCGTTCGCGCTTCACGGTGCCGCATGTGCGGCACGCCACGCGACGCACTTCGACTTCCAGAACAATACGGTAGCCCGCGCTCGGAAGGTCCCGAACCCGCCGTATTGTCCGGTCGTACCATCCCGTCTGCGCCCGCCCGCAGCAGCCGCAAATCGTTTTTTTGAGCGCCGATCGAGGCTGACGATCCGTACATCCCGATCACCGAACACCCCGCGGATAGTCGCCCGCGCGTGGAAACCCGCAAACGAATAGCCGTCTGACAGACGCCGCTGTCCCCTGTTCCACTGCCCCATGCCGCATTATGCCGGATCCCGCGACTGCGCCAAACCTCGGAAACCCAATGTCCATGCATGCTTCCGATGCTATGATGTCGCTGAATCACCCACACGATTCACGGAAGACCCACAATTTTTATGGCCCGCTACGCGGGCGATCTGCGTGGTCTGCGTGTTCTGCGGTTCCAAATTGAAACCACGGACAACACGGACAACACGGAATAGCAGGGTTCATGCGCTGCGCGCGCACGTCTGCTCCGTGTTGTCTGTGTTTTCCGTGGTTGCCCTGATGCTGTTTCGCGCTCAGGGCGGGCCGGTTGCCGCGGCGCGTTGTAGCCAGGGGAAGGGTTGGTGCTCGGGGGGAAGGGGCGCGTCGGAACGGAGGATGGCGATGTATTCGCGTTCCTGGCGGGCGGTGTCGGGCAGCCGCAGCAGGCGGATGGGATTGCCGCCGTAATACATCACCGCATCCATCAGCTCCTGGTGCATGTCGCGGCTGAGGTCGCCGGGCTGGAGGCCGAGATCGTGGCAGATCTCGACAAGAACGGCGCCGACGGGACGGCGACGGATGTCGGCGGCAATCTCTTCATCTGACGGCTCGAGCGGGAGGGGCGGGCGTTCGGCGCGCGGCTG
>DATEHU010000005.1 GCA_035279405.1 Gammaproteobacteria bacterium | reverse complement strand
CAGATGACGGCGTGTCATCTGGGATGTTGCGCAACGTGTGTTCAGGCGAACGCGCGGTCCAGCGCAGCCAGCAACTGCGCCTTGATCTCGGCCTTCGTCTGACCCGCGTTCTTCTGCGCAACGACGGCCGCAGTGATCGCGCCGCTGACGCGCACCTTCGCCGTGCTGGCCGCAACGCGCGGCGCCTTCGGCACGCCGACGACGGCCTTGCTGAGCCTGTTGATGCGCTGCGTGAGCTTGTCGTAATACTTCAGCGCAGGCGTGCCGGCAGCCGGCTTCGTCTCCGGCTTGATCGTGGCACCCGGGTGCTTCTTCTCAAGCGCGATGGCAACGGGTTCCAACGCACTGTCGAGCCACACGTCGGCAGCGAGCGCCTTCGAGACAGCGCGCGTGTTTGTCACATCAACGTCATTGCTAGCGAGGATCGATCGAAGCCCGGCCGCGATGGTCACATCGCCCGCATCGAGTGCGGCACGCGTGTCCTGTGCCTGCCGGTCAAGCGCCAGCAGTTCGGCGACGGTGCTGCTGGCTTTCGTCAGCAGGGGGAACGCGGCGCGCGCCGCCGTAATCTTGTCCGCTCCCGCGGTGCCTGCCGTGTAGGTGGTGTTGATGATGTGGGTGAAAACGAGCTTAGCCATGATGGTGTGTGTATCCAATGAGTGAGAGTGAGTGAGTAACCGACGGGATGTGTATGTGTGAGTACCCCGTCACCGGATCAGCCCTGATCCGATACCTCTATTGTAAAGAACCTACCTTTTGAGGGACCAGATGACACCCTGTCATCTGGGTATCGGAGGGGTACGGTGGGGTACCCCCCTGTATTGAGTGGATGTTACCCTCGCCCCCTGAACACTGTTTTCAACTTATTCTTAGTAAAAATCGAAAATCCGCCCCAAAATTATAAAAAATAGGGTATTTTCGGCATATTCGCCGCCTAATACTCGAATTGCACGGTATTTGGGCCAAAAAGGCGTGAAAAAGCCCCCGAAGATCGCTCTCCGGGGGCCAACCCTTTGCCTCTGACAACTGCACGGGTAGGATACGCTCCCATGTCGCTGTTCCAACACCTAATTTCTGGGGAACTTCCGTTCGATGAAGGGTACGAGGACGATCCCGCGCTGTCGGCGGGCGCCGCGCCCCCGGAGAAGCCGGAATCCCTCGACGACGCCTCCGTTCGGGACGTTTTGGCGGCCCAGGCGCGCACGGCAGACTGGCTGGAGCAGCTCGGAGCCCACGTAGACGACCCAGAAGGCCCGCCACAGCAC
>DATEHU010000004.1 GCA_035279405.1 Gammaproteobacteria bacterium | reverse complement strand
GTAGCTGCCCAGCCCCACCACCCCAAACTGACGGTTCACCGACACCGGCACCGGTCTTAACCCCGCCAGATCTGCCCGAAGTGCCCGCTAACTGTCGTCCGCTCGTCAGTGCCATTTGCCCTTGCCTGCCTCCCTATCTACCTGCCACACTGGCGCTCGCCCTGGAGCTGCACCGTCCCGGGCGCTACTTCACAACCGAAAGGATCACTACATGGCACGCACCAGCAAGAATGAAGCTCCGCTACCGGCGGGGTTGAAGGTCAAAGTAACCGCCGAGCTGCCCGAGTCCTGGGACCCCAAAGAAGGCGATGTCCTCACCGGCACCGTGACCTCAATCCAGGAGGTCGAGCAGATGGGTAAGGAGGGCCTACGCACGACGCACGTCATGCACGTGAAGACCGACAAGGGCCTGATGGGCTTGTGGGAGTCGGCCACGCTTAAGCCTCTGTTCAAGTCCATCGCGGAGGGCGAGCGCGTGTGGGTGCGGTATGAGGGGTTGGGCGAGAAAAAGGCGGGTCACTCCGCACCCAAGCTCTACACGGCGGGCACGATCTAGTCCTATCATGCAGTGCTCCCGGTGCGGGTGGTTTTCCATGTCCTCCCACATGGTCTGCCTTCGCTGCCGGGAGTTTTTTCCCGGAGAGTCCAATGTCAGCAATCAAGAGGGTGGCAATCGAGCGCGCGGAGGAGCTGCGCCTAGAGAATCAGGCGAAGCGCACCCGCGCGATAGCCGAGCAAAAGGCCCGCGCGTACCGCAGCGCAATCGCAGGGGCTGAGAGGCAGCGCGAGCTGATGGGCGACAGCTGGGCAGATGCAACCATCGCGCACTACCGCGAGCTGCTGCGCGCCATGGGGGAGCAGGTATGAGCGCGCCCCTGCAGGATTTCATCGTGCGCGACTCTAAGGGGCACAGTTTGGGGCGCAAGGGCAATCGGGGCGTGAGGTATCGTCCGGTGCTGACTGTGGTTCATCTGCGCGCCCTGGGCGCGTGTGAGCGCGAGTGTGCGCGGTTTCTAGCGGCCTACCCTAGCGGGGCGCTCGTCACCGCCGCCACCGCGCGAGCCGCTGAATCGGCGGGTTTCCATTTGTGCTACCTGGGTACGCTGCTTAATTTCGCTCGGGGCGCGACGGTCTGCCCCTGCTACTGCCCCGAGAAAACGGCCAAGTACCCGCACCGGTACGCCGACCTAGCCGTGCGCGTGCGCTTGTGGTTGGCGCGGTACAATCAGGGGTTGATCTAGGCTCGGGAGGGCGGTCCTGTGGCAGTAGTCGCTGCGCTTCTTGAGGGGCTGGTCCCAGGAGCGCGTATTGCGCTTCCCTTCATCGAGCGCATGGTGGCGGAGGGTCTGTCCACCACGGTCATTCAGGAAACCCTTCGAGCTGCGGGCACTTCATTCCGCCGCACTGACTTCCTGGAGTTGGTGCGCGCGGTGCGCGAGGTCAACCTCTCGCGCGACTACCTAAAATCCGTCCCAAAGAAATTCCTGCCCAACCCTGCGCGCCTGCCCAAGCCGGTCGGCACCACGCTGCGGAAGTTTTCCTTCCGCGTGACCATTCGCGGGCAGGGTGGTGTGACCGGCGCGGCGGGCGAGCAGCACATAACGGTCAGCTCATCGGTGAACCTTTCGCGCTCGGCGGTCGAGGAGCGAGCGCTAAGTCTTTTCCTCGCACAGCAGCAGAAGTATCGCGGCGGCGAGGAGGAGCTTGAACCCGACACCATTGAGCTGGAGACCGGCGCGGCGACGTACAACCCTGACGCGCCGTAGAGCGTGCGCCGCCGCTCGCACATCCTCAAGCCCAACCACGCCCTGGAGTCTCCCTGGGAGTGCGTGTGGTTCGACACCGAGACAGATCAGGAGCAGGTTGACCATAACACGGTGCGGCATGTGCTGCGCTTCGGCTGGGCTGCGTACCGTCGCCGCTTGAGCTCGGGGGAGTGGTCTGCGCCGAGCTGGTGTCACTTCACCACCGCCGCGCAACTGTGGGACTGGATCGAGAGCTTGCTGCACGGTCGGATGCGCCTGTATCTGTTCGCGCACAATCAGGGCTTTGACCTCCCGGTGGTTGATGCCTTCTCCGAGCTGCACCGTCGCGGCTTTGCTCTAGGGAAGGCCGTGATCGACTGTCCTCCGGTCTTGCTCAAGTGGCGGCGAGCTGCGGCGAGCATTGAGGCGCTGGACACGCTGAATATATGGCGCGTGCCCCTTTCCCAGCTCGGGACAAAGGTGGGGCTTCGCAAGCTTAAGATGCCCGCCCCGGGCGCGAGTGAGCGCCGATGGTTGGCCTACGGTCGGCGCGATGTCAAGGTGATTATGGCGGCGTGTCTCGCTTGGTTCGCCTTCCTGCAAACGCAGCGCCTGGGCGGATTCGCGCCCACGCTCGCCTCTCAGGCGATGCGCGCCTATAGGCATCGCTTCATGCACGTTGACCTATTGACCGACGCCGACGACAACGCTCTTGAGCTGGCGCGCGAGTCCTACGTGGGCGGGCGCGTCGAGTGCTACCGGCTCGGGCGGGTCGAGGGTCCTATCTACCGGCTTGACGTGAATTCCATGTATCCCTACGTCATGCGCGATTCGCTGATGCCTGTAAAGCTAATCAGCACGACGCGCCGCTCCGATCATGCCGACCTCCGCGCGTGGTTGTCCCGCTACTGCGTCACCGCCAAGGTTGACATTTTCACCGACGCGCCGGTGTATCCGGTGGTTCACCAGGGGCGCCTTGTCTTTCCGCTCAACCGATTCACTACCACGCTCTGCACTCCCGAGCTGCGCTACGCGCTGGAGTGCGGGCACGTCGAGCGCGTGCACCACGTCGCGGTCCATGAAGGTGCCGTGATTTTCGGTGAGTTTGTCTCCGAGCTGTGGGAGCTGCGCCGCGCCGCAGCTCGGGCGGGCGACAAGTTGCTTGAGTGGTTGCTCAAGATATTCCAGAATTCACTGTATGGGAAATTCGGCCAGCGCGGGCGCGTGTACCGCGATGCTGGGCAGGTTGAGCATACCGACGCGCGGGCGTGGTTGGAGCTGGACGCGGACACCGGCACAACCTACAAGCACCGCACGCTGGGCGGACTGCACCAGGTCTTTGCCGACGATGCGGAGAGCTTCAACTCTATGCCCGCAATAGCCGCGCACGTTTGCGCCTACGCGCGGTTGTACCTGTGGCAGCTCCAGCTCACCGCAGGGCGTGAGAACGTACTGTATTGCGACACAGACTCGCTTGCTACAACTGAGGCGGGTTACATGGAGCTGGCGGCGCTGGTCAACCCTGAACAGCTCGGGGCATTGAAGCTTGAGGGTGTCGAGTCCTGGGGCATTTACCGGGGACCCAAGGACTACCAATATCCCACCTACAGCAAGACGAAAGGCGTGCGAGCTGCGGCGCACTGGATTGCGCCCGACACCGTGGTTCAACAGCAATGGTCCTCGCTGGTCGGGCTGGTGCGCGCTGGTGCTGTGAGCGCCCCGACCACTCGGGCAATCGTCAAGACGTTGCAGCGCCACTACCTGAAAGGTTTGGTGACTTCGCGGGGTAAGGTTCTGCCGCTGTCGCTGGGGTAGCGGGCGCGTGCCCCAGCTCCAGCGCGTGGCGCTTCGCGTCCTCCGCCTTTTTGCACGCGCAGGCGTTATCGGTCGCTGCCTTGAGCAGCGCCATGAGGTCAACGTGCTGGAGTGGGGGCATTGGCCTGTCCTTCCGCGAGTGTGAGTAGTCTTTCGGTCCAGGTGTCGCTGTACCCCAGCAACCCCAGCGTTTCCGCCGCCGTGGCGCGGTCGATTATTTCGTGTTTGAGCAACTGCATTACTTGCGCTTCGCTGGGGAGCTTGGCGCGCACCTGGGCGGCGCGCTCTAGCTGCGCCATGTAGCGGTCCACTTCCGTGCTGGTGAGGTTCGCGCCATGGAGCTGGGCCTGCGCTTCGGTGTAGTCGATGTGTCCCGCCTTCGCCTGCGACAGTATCAACTCAGCGTGTGCCCTGCGCTCGGCTGCGTCCCGCCGTAGATCGTGAAGCGCGAGCGTGAGCTGCACTGCCTCCGCGCCCATGCCCAGCCGCGCGTACAGGGCGGCAGCGTGGTCCGCCGTGATAGTGCCCGCGTCGTAGAGCTGCGAAACCGCCGCGATAGTGAGTCCATGCAGCTCGTCGCCGTTGGCGGTACCTGCCGGGGCGGTCTTGTGTAGCGCGAGCTGAATGATGTGGTCCGCGTCGGCCAGCGAGTAGCCCAACTGTTCGAGCTTGCTCTGCGCCTCCGACCCATTGAGGATTCCCGCCTTGAGCATGGCCGGAATGTTTCTAAGGCTGGGCAGAGGGCGCTGCAGGTCGATGTAGAGCTGATGCAGCTCGTCGGGTATCGCCGCCGCCGACAAAAGCCCCTTGAGCTGCGGCAGGTTGACGTAGCCCCGGAAGTAGGCCGACACCGCGAGCTGCGGCGGGAGTAACTGCCAGTGGTTCGACCATAGGGCTTGCAGGGTGCTGATGGAGATATTGAGGTGCCGCAGACTTGCCTCCAGCTCGTCGGGAATCTGCTGCCGGATGGACGCAGCGCCCACCCCGTCGAGCTGCGCCGCGATGCGCGTGTAGTACCGCAGCCCATCGTCGAGCTGGACGAGCTGGGCCGACCCCGCGATTAAGCGGTCCACGTCCTCCGGGCGGAAGTTAGCCGCCGCGATGATGCCGCGCAGCTCCTCCTCACTGAGCAGTCCGCGCCGCCACCACGCGATCGCTGTCTGTAGGTCTGGGAGCACCTTGGCCGCCGCGATAAATCGCTTGGCGTCGTCCTCGCGCCAGCCGTTTGCCAGGAGTATCTGTAGCTGGTTCGCGTCGTCAATCATGTCACGCGCCCGCCACGTTATGGCGTCCTGCGCGCCGGGGAGCTGCCGCGCCAGCTCGTCCAGCACCTGCACGCGCTCGGGGGCGTAGCCCAAGCGCCGCAACTGGTCAAAAAACAGCTCGGGCGTAATGATGCCGCGCCGGTAGGCTTCGGTCAGCTCGCCCGCCTGTAGCAAGGTGGTGGGAAACCGAACGTTGCCTTCCTGCCGGTAGAAGTGCTGCTTCGCCTCCAGCCATGAGAATATCAACGTGGTGCTGGCCAGGGCGTCCACGAACTTGCCCGCGAGCTGCCCAAGCCAGCCCGACTCCGACGAGAGCCAGCTCGTCACGCGGTCTATCATTGCCTGCACATCCTCAAGCGACGGGTCCTCGCTGATGTGGCCTAGAGTGAGGTCCTTCTCGTCGGCAATGCTTTTGTCTAGCCCGCCGTTGATTGCCGCCTGCACGCCGCCGAAGGCAGCGCCCATCCCTTCCGCGATTCCCGGGCCGAGCTGACGTTGAATGACTGCCTCATTCATCGCGCCTAGTTGCGTAATGGCGCGCTGCATAGTGGCGTCAACCGACCCCAGCGCGTTGGCGATGTCGCTGGGCACCTTGAGCAAGCCCGCGATGCCTGAGTGTAGATCGGTGGTCAGCGAGCTGGAGAGCGCCTTGTAGTTATCCAGTATTGAAGTGATCGGCCCGACGATGGGCTTGATTAACCCTTCATTGATGTCCTGCACGAATGAGCTGATGGAATGGATAGTGTCGGCAATGGGCGAGAGAACGTCCTTGACCGTGCTAACCACCGACGCCAGCGTGTCCGCCACGGCGGACCCCGCCGCAGCCGTAGCCCCTGCCGCCGCAGCTCCAGAATCCGCCACCGCGCTCGCTACACCGCCGCCAACCGCGCCAGTGCCCACACCCGCCGCCACGCTGGAGTCCACCACCGCAGTATCCACAGCACCGCCGACCGCCGCGCCGACCCCGCTCGCCGCCTCACCGGACGCGCCCGCAGCAGCCGCCGCGGCGTCACTCGCGCCGACTCCCGCGCCGACCTCAATGCCGATGATTGCGCCCGCCGCGCCTGCCGTGAAAATGAGCATGGCAACCGTGACCCCGGCGAGGTTGCTCACCGACTGGAACAAATTATCCAGGGGCTTTCCATCGGGCAGCCCATAGTGGTTGACCACGACTTGCTCGAACAACTGCCGCCACACCTCGCGCGGGTTGGATATGTCGGGTTGGTTGATGGGGTCGTAGGTTGCCGTGACCATCCCGTTCAGCACCCAGGACAAAAACTGCCGCGTCTTGGTGGTATTCCAAGCTTCGAACGGCAGGGAAAGCGCCTGCGCCCGCTCAACGGGCGTCAGAGGCTGCGCGCCCTGGAGCTTGTCTAGGTCCGCAGACAGGCTGGTGAGCTGTTCGGCGTCCAGCGCGTGCCCTGGGCCGAAATAGGGCTGCTGCCGCAGATAGTCGAGGTAGACGATCTGCGCCTGCGCGGGGTCCGCCGCATAGCCCGCGCCCGGGCCTGCAACCCACTCCTCCTGCGACAGAGGCGGGGTGCCGATGTTATCGGCCATGGGCTACTGCCCGGGGAAATAGACTTGCTTGAGCTGGAGCAGCGTATCCAGATTCTTCTGGAGCTGCGCCTCCTGTGCGCCCATGTCAAGGCCCGCCATTTTGGCCTTCTGAACCTGCCGCAGTCCTTCATTCGCCGCCGCGATGCCCGCCTTGATTTGGTCCAGGTGCTGCGCGTTGAGTATGTCCGCCATGTGCCACCCTTTCGTCAGTGTTGAATTGCTTCAAGCTGTGCTTCGATTCTTGCGAGCTGCGTATCCCATCTGATGGACCGGTCCCGCAGCCGTCGCAGCTCCCACCACACCAGCGAGACCCAGCCGATAACGGCGAGCTGCACCAGGGACCACAGCACACCCACCAGGGCGAGCAGTAGCGACATGGTTTGCTGCACGGTCAAGTAGTCCACGGCTCGCCTAGATCGGAATCACGATAAGGTAGCCGTTCGACCCGTTGCCGCCCGCGCCGCCGTTGATTGCTGCGGCAACCGTGGTGATAGTACCGCCGCCACCGCCACCGCCCGCACCGAAGCCGCTCGCAACAGCTCCAGCGCTCCCATTGGCGTCAATGCCGCCAACGCCGCCGCGCCCGCCACGGTACCCATGCCCGTGTGACCCGTTGAATGGCCGGTTAGGGGCGGTGGCAAGCGAACCTAGAGGTAGCTGCGAATTGCCCACCGTGCCGCCAAGTGCTGAGAACACCGCGCCCATTGTGGTTGCCCCGCCCGCAGCTCCTGCGCCACTCGCAGCAGCGCCAACGCCGCCCGCGCCGCCGTTACCGCCTAGCCCGATGGTAACGGCATTGTTGTCGTTGGCGTTGAGCGCTACGATAGACACGGTGAGCTGCGCCGCCACACCACCGCACCCGGGCAAACCGATCCAGTTTGCAACGGCAGGGCAGCCCGCGCCGCCTTCGCCGCCTGAACCCCCGCCCACGCCAATGCACAAATAATTTCCGGTGCGCGGTGCGATGTGGTTGCCGTTGGCGGTGAACAACTGCGCGCCGCCCGACCCTGCCGCAAGGTTTGCGAAGGTAAGGGGCAGCGAAATGGAGTTTCCAAAGCGCATGATCTACTCCCCGGGTATCTCAAGCTTGAGGCGAAGAATGTAGAGTCCGCTCGCGCCGCCC
>DATEHU010000003.1 GCA_035279405.1 Gammaproteobacteria bacterium | reverse complement strand
CGATCTGGGCGAAGGGTTCTTGCTCACGGTGCAGGTGCAGGCCTCGATCGAGCCGATGCGGGTGTGCCAGTACATGTGCACCGCGCTGCAATCGCTGGTGCAGGCCTTGGAGACAGGGCCGGGGATCGCGGTGCGCGCCCTGGAAGTGCTGGGGGAGGCGGAGCGTGAACAGGTTCTGTACGAGTGGAACGACACGGAACGGGAGTATCCGCGGGACAAGTGTGTACATGAGTTGTTTGAAGAGCAGGTGCGTAGGAGTCCAGAGGCGACGGCGGTGGTGTTCGAGGAAGCTTCTCTGAGCTATCGAGAACTGAACCGGCAGGCCAACCGGCTGGCGCACTATCTCCGGGAATTGGGAGTGAAACCGGATGAGCGGGTGGCCATCTGCGTGGAGCGTGGCTTGGAGATGATCGTGGGTTTGCTGGCCGTACTGAAGGCGGGCGGAGGGTATGTGCCGCTGGACCCGGCGTACCCGGAAGAACGGCTGCAGTACATGCTGGAGGACAGCGCGCCGGTAGTGCTGCTGACGCAGAGACATCTGGAAGATCGCTTCTCCGGTATCGGCGACGGTGTGCCGGTGCTGGATCTGAATGCCACCGCCGCCTGGCAGAGTTTCCCGGAGAGCAACCCGGAGGCAGACGCCGTCGGGCTCATCTCCAGCCATCTGGCCTATGTGATCTACACCTCCGGCTCCACCGGCCAGCCCAAAGGCGTCATGGTGGAACATTGTGGATTGTGCAATATCAGTCTCACACAGAGTCGCCAGTTACAGGTCGAACCCGGCAGCCGTATTTTGCAGTTTGCCTCGTTCAGCTTCGATGCCTGTGCGTGGGAAACGCTGATGTCGCTGTGCCAGGGCGCTACGCTCTGTCTGCTCCCGCAAAAGTGCGTGGTGGCGGGCGATCAGTTGATAGAGAAGGCGGCGCGCGACGGGATTACGCATGCGACGCTGCCGCCGACAGTGCTGGCAGGGGTGTCGGAAGGAGTCAATGCCGATTCGCTCCGGGTCCTGATGACCGGCGGAGAGGCGCTGCCGGGTTGGGTAGCTGAACGGTGGAGTCGTGGACGCCGGCTGATCAATGTGTACGGACCGACGGAAACGACCATTATCGTTACGATGCATCGTTGCATGGCGGAGGAAAGCGGCAACCCGCCCATCGGGCGACCGATCACGAACACGCGGATGTACATAGTGGATTCCAGCCTGGAGCCGGTGCCGGTCGGGGTGGTGGGGGAGTTGTACGCCGGGGGAGCGGGAGTGGCGCGGGGATATCTGAAGCGTCCGGAGCTGACGGCGGAGCGGTTTGTGCCGGATCCGTTCGTGAACGGGCCGGGAGAGCGGATGTACCGCACAGGAGATTTGGCGCGGTGGCTTGGGAACGGCAACATCGAGTTTTTGGGGCGGAACGATAATCAGGTGAAGATCCGGGGCTTCCGGATTGAGTTGGGGGAGATAGAGGCGCGGTTAGCCGAACACCCTGCGGTGCGCGACGCGGTGGTGCTGGCGCGCGAGGATACGGTGGGCGAGAAGCGGCTGGTGGCGTACTACATCACTTCAGGCATGGGCGAGGTGGGAGCGGAGCAGCTGCGTGCGCACCTGTCGGCGGTTGTTCCCGACTACATGGTGCCGGCGGCCTATGTGCGGATGGAGAGCCTGCCTTTGACGCCGAACGGAAAGCTGGACCGCAAGGCGCTGCCTCTGCCGGAACAGGAGGCCTATGCGGTGCGTGGGTATGAAGCGCCGGTGGGCGAGACAGAAACGAAGCTGGCCGCGGTGTGGGCCGAGATATTGCATCTGGAGAAGGTGGGCCGCC
>DATEHU010000002.1 GCA_035279405.1 Gammaproteobacteria bacterium | reverse complement strand
GAGGATGTCCCATTCGTAGTTGAAGGTTGGTAACGGCGGCGGCGCCAGTTGTTAGAATCTGGTCGCCAAACCTTAAATCCTAAAAGGAGCCAACCGCCGTGAAGAAACCATACCAGATTGTGACCCGAGCCGCCAAGGAATCGGCTGCCGTGGTCGAGCAGTTCTGCCAAACCAACGGGCAAATCCTGTTGCCCCTCGTCAGCCTCATCGAAAGCGCAAGCCAAGTGGTGGAGGACGTGATTCACGAAATCCAGATCCAGGCGCTGGAGACGATCTTCACCCTCAGCGCCGAGCAAATCGCCGGAGCGCGCACACCGGGCAAGCCCAGCGGGGAGATCCGCTGGCACGGGCGCCAGGCGGGCAAGATCCGGCTGGCCGATCGCAAAGTGAAGGTGAAGCGCCCGCGTCTGCGCCACAAAACCGAGGGCGAAGTGAAGATTCCCGCGTATGAAAAACTGCGCCAGGACCGCGGTCTGGAGCAGCACATATTGGGAGCGCTGATGCGCGGCGTGTCCACCCGCGAGTACGACCAAGTGCTGCCCCAGATGGCCGAGACGGTGGGCGTCTCGCGCAGCTCGGTAAGCCGGCAAGCCATTGAAGCCAGCGCCGAACAGCTCCAGACTCTGCGGGAAAAACGCTGGGAAGCGACCGAGATACTGGTGATCTATATCGACGGGCAGAGGTTCGGCGCGCATCACATCCTGAGTGCGGTGGGCGTGGATCGCCACGGCCGCAAGCACATCCTGGGGATCGAAGCGGGCGCAACGGAAAATGCCGCCGCGGTCAAACGCCTGCTCACGCATCTGCGCGATCACGGCCTTCCGACGGATCGAACCTACCTGTTCATCATCGACGGCGCCAAGGCGTTGCGCGCCGCCATCGACGAAGTCTTCGGCACTGCGCAACACGTGCAGCGGTGCAGGAATCATAAGCTCCGCAACGTGCTCGATGAGCTGCCGGAGGAGCAACACGGCCAGACGCTGAACCTGATGCGCGCGGCCTGGAAAGTCGCAACCGCCGAAGAAGGTGAAAAACGTTTGGAACAATTAGCCCGGTTCTTGGAGCGCGACCACGAATCGGCTGCCCGCAGCCTGCGCGAGGGACTGGCCGAGATGTTCACCCTGCAGCGGCTGAAACTGCCGCCGTCGCTGTACAAGTGCCTGGCGACGACCAATGTGATCGAGAGTCCCCAAAGCGGCGTGGCTCGCCGTACTGGCAACGTGACGCGCTGGCGCGATCAGGAGATGGTCGAGCGCTGGGTCGCCTCGGCATGGCTGCTCACGGAGAAACACTTCCGCAAGATCGACGGCCATCGGGATCTGTGGGCTTTAGCGACCATTCTCGGCCGCCAGCCGCAAGTTCAACAATCGCAGGAGCAGGTAGCGTAAGATGAAGTTCCCGCCGTTGCCGACCTTCAACTACGGATGGGACACCCTC
>DATEHU010000001.1 GCA_035279405.1 Gammaproteobacteria bacterium | reverse complement strand
CCCGAAGTGGTACGCCCCGATCCCCGTCAGTTGCAGCAGGCTATTGTACGTTCGTGTCTCCGTCATCCCGCCATAGCCCATCGTCAGCATCTCGCCTGCCGGACCGTACGTCACTCCGTTCACCGCCGTCTGCAGCGTGGTCTGATCCGTCAGTCCCACCGGCCGCCCCAGGCTGTCGAAGCTGTACGAGTAGTTGTCGCCCGTGAACCCGGACCCCGCCGAGGACGGATACTGGACACTTGTCATCCTGCCCTCATTATCGTACCCGTAGCTCGCCTCCAGATCCGCCGTCACGGTCACCGGCGTTTGCGGATAAGCCTGATACGCCAACTGCGACACCAGCAGTTCATTGCCCACGATCAATCCCGCCGGGCTGTAGTTGTACATCTCGACGAAGGTGTTCGGGTTGACCGGCGTTGTCGTGGACGGCGTGATGTTGCCGCAGCCGGCTCCCTGATACTGCACCGCCGTCTGCCGCCCCAGTGCATTGAGCGAGTAGCTCCTCACGAACGGATTCGTGTCGTAGTAGAACATCACCCGCTGGCAAACGTCTTCACTCCCCGTGCTCACCGGGTAGTGCTGGATCGTCGTCACCCGCCCGTAGCTGTCGTACGTGTATTGCGTCTTCTGGTTTTTGGCGTCGACCTTGGTTTGCAGCAGCCCTCCGGAGTACGTGTAGTTGGTCGTCCCCGTCTCCGGCTCTGTCTTCGACAGCAGATACGCCCCCACCACCGTTCCACTGGTGTAGTTGAACGCGCGCGTCTGCCCGGCGCCGGGACCGGTCATCGTCACGTTCGTCAGGTGATTCAGGATGTCGTAGCTGTAGTACGTCCAGAGATCCCGCGTGTCGTCGCCAGGGAAAGCCGGATTCGGTTCCCGCACCACCACCAGGTTGCCGTTTGCGTCCTGGACGAACTGTTTCCAGTTCTGCGCCGGATCGGTCACTTGCACCACGTTGGACCAATACGCATACCCGGTTGTGCTCGCCCCGTCCGGCAACTGCACGGCGATGGTCCGCCCGATGCCGTCGTAAGTGTACTTGGTCCAGTACTTGGTGGCATTAGGCGCGTGCGGCTGCGACTTCTGCATCAGCTTGCCGATGGGCGAGCAGCCGCACGGACCGTAGACATAATCCACCTGCGACACCGTGGTCGAGCCATAGCCTGTCTCTACCAGCAGCGGCCGCGCGAATCCATCCACGGTGGTTTTCGTCCAGCGGCCGTTCACCGTCGCGGTCGTGGTGTTGGTGGTGTAGCTGTAACTGGTCGTCGCGCCGTAGGGCGAGGTGGTCGAGGCTGGCCGCGCATAGGCATCATAGAACGTGCCGGAGGAATCGCGGTTCGGCCCCGTCTCCTGCATCAGCCCCAGGAACGGCGACCAACTCAGGTTTTCCGTCAGGGTGTTGTTAGCCGTGATCGCCGACGGAGCCGCGTAGTTGGTGCTGCTGTTGACGTTGGCCGTGTAGATTCTCCCGGCCGCATCCTGCGAGCCCACCGTATTGCCCAGGATATCCAGCGCCCGGCAACTCCAGCCCGCCGGCGTTGTCGATTGCGTTGCGTTGCCGCGGTAATAGAACGTGCTGGAATACGCGGCGTCGTGAAACGCCGGATTCGCCGGCCCGCTCAGGCCGGGGAGATAGGCGCAGCCGGTGCCGTAGGTGTCGTAAGCGTTGCTCACCAGCGTAGCGTTATACCCCCCGCCGGTTACCTTGCTGGTCAGCAGCCGGTTGAAGATATAGCGCGAGATGTAGTTAGAGTCTGTCAGGTACGTGTTCGTATACGTGCGCAGCAACGGCCCGGGAGCCCCCGCGCCCCAGTCGTACACCTGCATCTGCGTCAGATTCCCATAGGCGTCCTGCGTTTGCGTCACCTGCTTCTGCACGGCGC